>CAJXRU010000025.1 GCA_913060565.1 uncultured Gammaproteobacteria bacterium
GCACGAGGTCAGGGCAAAGAAGCTGACCTAGGTTATCAAATTCTGTAAGACGATTGATTGATGTGCGAGCTAAAGCTTCAGAGAGTTCCATAAAAAATCCAGTACTAACGATATGTTAGTACTGGATTCTGACGCCTCAGGCGGATCGGTCAACCGATCATTTTATTTCTTAACTGATCGGCATTACGCGAAAGCGGCCTTTTTATTAGAACAAGAAGCATTAAAGCCCTTTAGTCATGAACTCAATAGTCGACTTAAGCTCGTCTTCGCTACAGTTCATACATGTTCCTTTAGCTGGCATCACGCCTGTTTTACCTGTGAAGCCTTTCCAAGCATGGTTAAACATTACATCCATACCTTGTGCCACTCGAGGAGCCCAAGCGTCTTTATCACCTTTTTTAGGTGCACCGCCAGCACCAGTGCCGTGACAACCAAAACATGTTGTTTGATAGATATCCGCACCAGTACGAGGTCCCGCAGGAACAACTGGGGCTGCCGGTTGAGCACCCGCTAAATAAACATTGCCCACTGGCGCAATGCGTTTGTTCACGGCGTCATCAGATAAATCTGAAGCATTAACGCTTAATGACAATGTAAGTGCGACACCTAGTGCCAACATTACTTTAGATACACCTGCATTCATGTGTAGAAACCCCTGACTAATAATATTGATTTATTTTTGCGATATTATAAACGGTTCTGTTCAGATGAAAACACTAATATCAGTTAGTTTTATTGATTTACACCATATAAAGTATGAATACTGTCGACTTTTGCATCAGTTAACATATTTTTTTAATTTTTTTATAGACGAGCAATCATTAAATCCTTAATATATGCACCCGCACTAGGGAATGCGCCCATAGCTCAGCTGGATAGAGCGTACCCCTCCGGAGGGTGAGGCCAGGAGTTCGAATCTTCTTGGGCGCGCCATATTTCTTCGGTTAGTGCAGCGGTAAACAGTGGTGACTATAGCTCAGTTGGTAGAGCCCCGGATTGTGATTCCGGTTGTCGTGGGTTCGAGCCCCATTAGTCACCCCATCTTTTTGCTTCGAACTTCCTTATGCCACTGGCATAACGGTTTCTTGCAAATCACTATGTTCACGCATAGTACATTAGAAGTCGGTGATTAGCGCAGCCTGGTAGCGCATCTGGTTTGGGACCAGAGGGTCAGAGGTTCGAATCCTCTATCACCGACCACTTCTTCTCTTAATGCAAGCTACACTCAATTACTTTATTCACATTAAAAAATTCGTTATTTTAGCAATCAAGTAATCAACTCATTACTTTTTCTGACGTCCTTGTCAGCAATATATCAACTTTCAAATACTATTTAATCTTCTACTTCAACGATTTCATGGGTATGGGTAATTTCAACACCTTTTTCTAACATCAAGGCCACTGAACAGTATTTCTCTGCCGATAATGAAACAGCTCGTTCAAGATGTTTTTCTTTGATTCCTTTACCTGTAGCAATAAAATGCAGGTTAATTGACGTGAAATATCTAGGCGCTTCATCGCGACGTACCGATGTTAATTCAACTTTAACGCCACTGACGTTTTGTTTAGCTTTCTTCAAGATACTAACGACATCTACCGAGCTACAACCGCCCACTGACATCAGTACCATTTCCATTGGGCTAGGCGCTTTTGAATCACTGCCATTGGCATCCATAATAATTTGATGACCAGACTCTGATTCACCAAGGAATGTTTCTTTTTCTACCCAACTTACTGTTGCTTTCATTGTTATTATTCCTATATTGTTTAGTTCGAATTCGGATGATTTTTAATCAATAAATTACTAGTCAAATCTTGATTGGTTGTTTATACTATTTGGCCAACTTTAAAACTAAGGAGAGAAATATGATACGCCGTCAAAAACGTTTGTTTTATGTCGCTTCATTAGTTTTAATTTCTGGTTTAGCAACCAGTTCATTTGTGGAGCAAGATACGTTATTGCAATCTTGTTATCAACAGCCAACTTGTGAAGTGATTGCAAAAACGCTTAATTGGGGTGATTGGCTCGCAGGCAGTTCATCTGCTCAATTCCACTTTATCGATTTATTAGAATTGATTTCTTCATTTTAATAAAGTGCAAGTAATTCACCAACCTTAGTGCGTTTCCCTGCCTTTTGACTGATTGTTCGCTTAACCTTTATCTCTTTCAAATTCGCTTGTTTGTATAGATGTCTCGTTAAATCTAAATCATGATTACTGATAACAACTGGGATCCCAGCGTTACTGGAGTGCTCAGCAAGATTTGCAAGATCTTCTTGATCCTTTAATTTAAAACCCTGCCCTGAATAGCTCGTGAAACTTGCAGTAGGTGATAGTGGCGCATAAGGAGGATCACAGTAAATAACATCGCCTGATTTAGCTTGTTTGAACGTTTCTCGAAAGCACACATTAGTAAACGTAGCTTTTTGCGCTTTTTCGGCAAAAAACCATAACTCTTTTTCGGGAAAATATGGCTTTTTGTAGCGTCCAAAAGGCACGTTATAACCACCTTTTAGGTTATAGCGACACAATCCATTGTAGCCGTGTCTATTCATATATAAAAAATAGATAGCACGCTCAAAGATATCTGACGATGCATTAAATTTAGCTCTAATATCGTAATAACGATCTTTATCATTATATTTAGGTGCAAAAAACTCGCTAACCGCTTTGATGTAATCGTCAGCGTTAGTCTGTAGCAATTTATAGAGATTAATTAGATCGGCATTTACATCATTAAGTAAATACTCTTCAAAATCTGAATTAAGAAACACTGAACCAGCACCGACAAAAGGCTCTATTAACCGGTCACTCGACGGTAACACACGGTTAATGTCTTCAATCAGTCCATATTTACCGCCAGCCCATTTTAAAAATGCTCGGTTCTTAGTTATTGTCATTATCGTTATTTTCTAATTGTCGTGTAGTTACGTTTATTTCTTCTCGAATGGACTGAAAAGATTTTGCCCAAGGTGACATTTTTTCAAATGTTGGTAAGTTATTATCAACATAATTATTTGCTTCAACGCTCGTTGAAAAATCACCATAAAGTAACACATACCATGGCTTACTATCTCTAATAGTTTGATAAACTTTTAGTTTTTCATCAGTTGCACTAAAACTACTCTTTACGCTTTCAAGACTTTCAAACTGGCTAAAACCACCAAGCATCAACGAATATCTGCCGACTTCGATTTTCAATAACTTTTGCTCGTCATGCAAATAAGTCACCGTAGATTGGGTTTGTGGCGTCGCATCGTTCTGCTCAGTATTCACGATTTTAGATTTAACACTAGGCTCAACTATTGATGCTTTCGCTTTTATAGCTGATGTATCATCAACCGCTTCAATCTTCGTAGGCCGCTCAATAGTAGAGGAACTTTCTTCTGTTTTTTGTAACTCGGTAACAGGTTCAAGTAATTGCTGTGAGTCTGACGGCAATTGTGCCTCGGAGTCGATCAATACTTTATCATCCCGATTCAAAGGTAACTCTTCATTCAATTCAATCGGTTTCTTCTGATTAGTTGCATCAAACTGAACTTGTGGTATTTCAACTGGTTCAATAACAGGTTCACTCGTTCTTAAATAGAATGCCACTGCAGTTGCAGCGATGGCCAAGAACGTTATCATCGCTCCCAAGAATAAAAAGACTTTAAATTTAGCCTTTTTATTATTAGGAAGCTGAGCATAGATTAATTGCTTAGGTATTAAATATTCTAATGGCACTTTATTAACAAATTGCTGAATTTTTTGATCAGACCAGTCAGCATGAACACTCATCATAAAATCAGTGGCTTGTTGTTTAGTTAATGTAGGTACTAAAAACTCAGCAACGCGACTATCAGACTTGTTTTTTAATCCATGATGTAATGGCTTAGCCCACTTAGTATCACCAATGAGTAATACGTTAAATGTAAGGTTAGATTGATTAACACGGGAAAATTCGTGAATAGCTTGCCACAATGCACTCAAACCTTGATTAGCAATAAACTCAGCATTATCGATGACAACTAGCACTGACTGATGGTGGTGCTCGATAGCTCGATATACAGCTTTTGCAATTGGCTGATTGAGATCCGTTAATTCATCAGTAACTAACTCACAAATCAATTGTTGTTTTAACTGTTCAGGTTCTATGGTTGATTTTAGTGACATGCTAATCACTAAACTCGCTGAAAGGCTATCTTGAAGTCGATTAGCAATATGAGACTTTCCAACCCCTGATATTCCGTGGAGGAATGTCATTTTGTTGCTATCTTTACACGCTAATGCAATTCTTGAAATCAGTTGCTCTTGCACATTAAGCACTACGTCCATACTTCCCTGACGATTAATTCTTTCATCAACCATCAACAACTTATCCTTGAGCTAGTGGTTTTCGATAGCATCTGAAAGCGTGCTATTATCAATTCCTGAAACAACGTCAGCGTGACCAATGCCTTGAGGCAATATAAAGCGAAGTTTTCCTGCTAGAACTTTTTTATCGACTGCCATATGTTCCATGAACTGCTCAGTAGTCATATCAATTGGCTTAACAATCGGTAAGTCATAACTCGAAAATATTTTTTTAATACTATCAAATTCGCTCGGTGTTATTCGCTTCATTGCCATCGCAGTTTTTGCAGCAATTACAGTGCCTGCAGCTACGGCTTCACCATGCAACCATTGACCATAGCCTTGTTCTGATTCAATGGCATGTCCAAAAGTATGTCCAAGATTGAGTAATGCTCGAACACCATGTTCTTTTTCATCTTGTGCGACGACATCAGCTTTTATTGCACAGCAACGCTCAATCATCTGAATCAAGTGTTGTGAAGATAGCGACCGTATCTCAGTGCGATGCTTGATGAGCCACTGATAGAATTCATTATCCCAAATGATGCCGTATTTGATGACCTCAGCCATGCCAGCAGCAAATTCTCGCTGCGGCAACGTAGCCAAACAATCAATATCAATCACAACGGCTTGAGGCTGATAAAAAGCACCAATCATGTTCTTACCAAGTGGATGATTAACAGCTGTTTTACCACCGACACTCGAATCAACCTGTGATAGCACCGTTGTAGGGATCTGAATAAACTCGACACCTCGTTGATAGCACGATGCAGCAAAGCCTGCCATATCACCGATAACGCCACCACCTAAAGCAATAATACTCGTATCTCGTCCATGCTTTTTAGATAAAAGTTGATCGAAAATGATGTTGAGTGTTTCTAAGTTCTTATAGGATTCACCGTCTGGTAATGTCACCACATCAACATTTTTACCAGCGGACTCTAGCGACTGTAAAACTTGCTCAAGATACAAGGGAGCGACAACCGTGTTCGTCACAACCATGACTTGCGTTCCAGTCACATGTTGAGACATTAATTGGCTATCGCTTAAGAGATTCTGCCCAATATAAATAGGATAACTTCGATCACCAAGTTGTACATTGAGCAGTTTCATCTAATTAAAAGCCTAATTTGTCGATAATTTCTTTGGCAACTAATTTCGCACTTTGCTCATCAGTTTTAACAGTTAGATCAGCAATTTCTTCGTATAAAGGATTACGCAATTGTGCTAAATCTTCTAATACTTGGCGTGGGTTTTCCGAGCGCAATAACGGACGACGCTTGTCACGTTGAGTTCGCGCGACTTGCTTGTCGATAGTTGTTTCTAAATAGACGACTAATCCGCGAGCAGATAGTTTATTACGGACATCTTTTGAAATGATTGAACCGCCGCCTGTGGCCAAGACAATACCCTGTTGTTCAGTTAAGTCGCTAATTACGTCAGCTTCACGCTTACGGAATCCGTCTTCACCTTCAACATCAAATACCCAAGCAATCTCAGCTCCTGTACGACGTTCAATTTCAGCATCTGAATCAACAAACTCTAGATGTAATTGCTGCGCAATTTGTCGTCCAATCGTACTTTTACCAGCGCCCATAGGGCCTACAATATATATATTTCGTTTTTCAGCCATTATCACTACATTCAATTAAATCAAGCCTAAGTAGGTTATTACCTACCACTGTTGCCTACCTGCGAGTTTCGATATTTAGCACACTAAACAGTTTTATTATTTATTTTAACCGTTAGATTTACCATTGCTCGCGATCTTTTATAGGCAAATTTAGCCGTGCATTATCTCAATAACAAGGTAAAAAAGGCAAGCGTTAAGGGGCAGTTTCTTTGGAAGGGTTATCACGATTTTCTAATAGTTATAAAAAAAGGTGTCTAATTATGCAAAAATTAGACACTACCCCGCTCAAATGAACGAGGTAGAAGGTAGTCAAACGCTACTGTGCTTCAGTGATTATTCTTGGTGTCACAAAAATAAGTAGTTCACGGCGTTCTGTAAAGTCTTTAGACGTTCTGAACATCCAACCTAATAAAGGAAGGTCTCCTAATACTGGTACCTTACTTACACCATAGATCAATTGTTGTTGATAAATACCACCTAACACTATCGTTTCGCCATTGCTCACTAACACTTGGGTACCAATGCGTTGCGTATTAATTGCAACTGCCTCACCGATTGCTGTTTTTACCGTGTCGCCACGTGTATCCTGAGTAATGTTAAGGTCTAAAATAACTCTATCATCAGGTGTAATATGCGGCGTTACTTTTAAAGACAACACCGCTGGCTTAAAGGTAACTGTTGTAGCACCACTTGATGCAGCTGATACGTAAGGAATTTCAGTACCTTGTTCAATAAAGGCTGGGCTTTGATTAGCAGTTGTAATACTTGGTCTTGCAATGATTTCGCCTTTATTTTCTCGCTCTAGCGCGGACAACTCTAAATCTAGAATTGTCCCATCCGCTAATTTAGACACCTGAAACGCGATTGTGCCGGCAGAGTCGGCAATGGGTAGATTAACATTAAGTCTGTCATTAAGCGCTGGAACCACGCCTCCAGCAGCGGTATTCGCGCCATTTAACGATCCAGATGTTGCGCCGTCACTTAATGTATCAGTCACGCCCCATTTAATACCGAACTCTTCATTGATATTGTCTGTCACTGTAACAATGCGAGCCTCAATGACCACTTGTTTAACCGGAACATCAAGAATATCAACCAAACGACGAACATCATCTAGTTTTTTCGCTGTATCCTGAATTAAAAGCGTATTCGTTCTTTCATCAACAGCGACACTGCCTCGTTCAGACAGAATTTTAGAGTCGCCGCCATCTAATAGCGTGGCTATCTCTTTCGCTTTCGCATAATTAATCTGCAAAAACTCGGTATACAATGGTACTAACTTTTCAACTTCTTGATTTGATTTTAATTCCGTTGCTTCACGTGTTGCTAACTCCTCAGCAGGCGCAACTAATAAGATATTCCCTTCAATTCTCTTGCCTAGACCTTTGAATTTCAAGATCATGTCCAACGCTTGGTCCCATGGCACATTTTCCAATCGTAATGTGATATCACCTGTTACGCTATCACCAGTCACAAGATTAAAATTATTATAATCGGCAATGATTTGAAGCGCTGTTCTTACAGCTACTTTTTGAAAGTTTAACGAGAATTTTTTGCCCGTATAAACAACTTTCTTTTGTTCTTTTTCGACAAATGTTTCTTTTGTTGGCTCAAATACTGACAGAATGAAATCATTTCCTATTTGTGATTCTTCATATTCAAAGTCTTTATGGGTTTGAACCAGAATTAGTACACCATCTTCTTCGCGAAAAGTTTCAAAACTTCTAACAGGCGTCGCAAAGTCCAATACATCCATGGTGTAAAGATTGTCTTCTGAAATTCCGGTACCTTTTAATCGTACTTCAATACGATTACCGTTTTGTGTAACCATGCTAGTTACGGATTGATCTTTTAAGCGTACGATCAATTGACCACGTTCTTTTGAATCCAATTTAAAATCTAGCGATTGCACTGAATTTATACGAAGTTTTGATAAAGCTTCATTTGGTAAACTTACTGGCGCTACTTCTTTTTTCATTTCTTCAGTAGGCGCTTCAATTGTTTTATCCAACGTCAATGAATAGGTTTTTCCATTGGCCTCTACATTGTGAGATACAGAATTAGATAACGAAATTAAAATTTGCAAGCGGTCGCTATCTGGAAACGCTTTAATCCCATTAATACCTAAAGCATTATCGGGCATCAAATCGAGTTCTAACTCATTGTTAACTTGGCCAAAATCAAGAAATATTTGATCTGGTTGCGCAACAAATTGCACATCATTAGCTTTAATTGATGTATCAAATATAAAGTCAATTTTTACTTGTTTAGCAGATAATTCACTGTACTGGATGTCAACCAAGTCCTTAGCCGACGCTAAGCCTGGTAACACCATTAATAAAAATAAACCGCGTCTTAACATTTGGTTAATGCTCACCATTATTCTCCTTGGCGACGGTGGTAAAAAACGATAACAAGTTCAAGATTAACTATCGCTATGTAATGATAATGAGTTTTGGCGCTCAACCCAACAACCTGAGCCGTCTGGTACTATTTCTGTAATTTCAATTTGCTGTTCACTTACTTGCATTATTTTACCGTGAAATAGACCAATATAATTGCCCTTTTTCACTTTATAAACTTCACCACCATTAGTTTGAATCAAAGCCCAAAGTTCTTCTGACGTACCTAGAGTACCACGCATCACTAAGTTATCTAACGCATTAGCTTCTAGCAGAGACTTACGACGATTTACGTCAGGCTGCAAACAATCTCTTCCTTTACTTATAACGTCCAATGTCAGTTCCTGCTGAGGCGCTTCAAATGGGCTGCGATTAAAACCAGCACTATATTCAAAATGTTGATAAGTCAGCGGCTCTGGAAGCGGCTCAATAGAGATGCCTTTGGATTGTTTAACTTTGGCGACAAAGTTTCTAGTATCTTGCATTGAGGTCTCACAACCTTGAATGGCTAACAATAATATCAAGAGTCCAGTTAATCTAAACATTATTTCCCCTTATAGCGGTATGTTTTAGCCACAATGTGAAAAGCCAACTGCCCACTCGCCGCTTTTTTAATGGAAAATTCATGCAAACTTACAATTCGTGGAAGTTTAGCAACGTCACTGACAAACTTTCCAAATTGATGATAGTCACCTGACACATCAATAAAAAGAGGTAATTCTGTATAGAACTCTTGTTCAACTTCGTTGCCCCATTTAATGGTAGAAATTCTAAGTCCAGAAGACGTTGCAATAAATGTAATATCATCAAGCATTCCTGGCGTTTCATGCGTTGCTGGTAGTTTCTTAAGCATTTCAGCCAATTGAACTTCCAATTCCAGCATTTGTTCTTGATATGCTTCAAGGTTATACGCTAATCGATATTTAGACTCGTAGTCGTAACGCAATTTCTCATCTTGCTCTGCACCATTTGATAAACTATCTAGTTGGCCACTTAAAACAACGAAATAAGCGAGTACAAGTGTCATCACGAATACCACAAGGTAGGCGATACCTTTTACTATAGGTGGCCACGAACCAGAATATTTAAGATCTAAGTCGACTGATTGTAATTCAGATAAATCTAATTTCATTACTTAGCCCCTTGATCAACATTTAAATTTACATCGACACGTAGTGAAAATTTATTTAACTGACGAAGACTACCTTCTTGCAAGTCAATTTGTTTCACTAAGGGGTCCTTATACCATTGAGAATTCTCAAAGTTACGCAGCAAATTAGCTAGGTGATTATTAGACTCCGTTAAGCCCTCAATCCACAGCGTGTTACCTTTTCTTTCTACTTGCTCAAGGTAAACTCCTGGAACCATTAGTTTCGCCAAAGAATCTAATAAATGCGTTGAAAGACTACGAGCATTTTGCAAACGTTCAATAAGATCCATTCGCTTTTTTAAGTCAGATTTAGTCTTGCGTAACTCTCTAATTTCCGAAATCTGACCATTTATAATCGCTATTTCATCTTTTAAATAAGCGTTTTTTTGAGACTGAAGCGCTAGTTCATTATCAAGCAACACGGATATAGCAATGGTAAAAAATACGCCGACTAGGAATGCAAACGCTGCAAACATATTGAATTCATGCTGCCGCTTAAGCTTCGCTTCTTCTCGCCATGGCAGTAAATTAATATTAGCCATTATTTAAAATTCCTTAACGCCAAGCCAGTTGCCATCATATATTGAGCTCCTTCTCTATTTAACGCATCAAAGTCGATGGATTTACGAACTTCACAGTGCAAAAATGGTTGCGCTAAGACACATGAAATACTAATTTCTTCACTGATGGCAACGTCAATACCTTCAATATTGGTACAACCACCTGAAAGGATAATCTTCGATACTTGATTATTATCATTTGCACTACTGTACATTTGAATCATACGCTTAATTTGTTGTGCTAACGCCGTTTGAAAAGGAGCAAGAACTTCAAACACATAATTGCGCGGTAACTCACCGCTTAACTTAGCTTGCTCCGCTTCGTAATTATCCATCCCATAATAAGCAACTATTGACTGAGTATATTGCTCTCCACCAAAAGCTTGTTCTTTTATAAACACTGTTTTCCCGTCTTTTACGACAGCAATTGTAAGCATGGCTGCGCCAACATCAATTAACGCAACCGCTTGCTCTTTTTCAGTATCTGACACTTGATGTTCAATCAATTCAAACGTCCGGCCTAATGCATAACCCTCAACATCGATGACCTTAGCTTGCAACTTGCCAATTTCAAGCGCTTGCGATCTCGCCTGAACCAATTCCGAACGTGCAGCGACAAGCAAAACATCAACCTTTTCGTTATTTACAGCGTTCTCACCTAATATCTCAAAATCAAGACTGACTTCATCTAACGGGTATGGAATTAAATTTTCTGCTTCAATCTCAATTTGTGATTCTAATTCTTCGTCATTTCTAACGGCGTTCATATAAATCGTTTTGATAATAACGCCTGAGCCTGACACTGCGGCAGCTGCATGATCAGCACCGGACTTAGAAAATTTCTTTTTGACTTTCTTAATTACCTCACCAACACCTTGTAGATCAGTGATTGCATTATCTACAACAAAGCCTCTAGAGATCGGAAAATGGGCAACATTTTCAACCTTATAACCATTGTTGGATTTATTTAGCAGCACAGCCTTTACGGAACTCGATCCGATATCTACACCGATCATCTTTGTTGTTTTAGGTTTTAAAAGTCCCGAAAGCATAGAAAGTGCGCCGTTTATAATTATTAATGAATTAAGATTAGTTATAGCAACAAACAGTACAAATATATAGTTTTTGGTTAATCAAACATTAACTTATCTACAATATACTTATTATATTTTACTCATTTGCTAGTGATTAGCTAACTATTAATGCAATTTAGTTTTATAATATTGTCTGAATTGTGCCCAGCTCATAGATGAATAACATAACAATGCTAAAATTTTTAAAATGGACGTTAATAACCGGTCTAATCGGCGGCTTACTTGGGATCATATCCTTAGTCGGACTTTATATGTACCTTTCACCTGATTTACCTGACGCTACAAAGCTCAAGGAATTTAAGTTACAGACGCCATTAAAAGTTTTTTCGCAAGACGGAAAACTCATCTCTCAATACGGTGAGAAAAAACGTATTCCTCTGACCTTTGACGAGGTGCCATTGCAAATGAGGCAAGCATTTCTAGCAATTGAAGACTCTCGCTTTTACCAACATCCTGGTATCGATCCTATTGGCATTGTTCGTGCGGCAATTAATCTCGCTGTAACGGGTAAAAAAGGCCAAGGCGCAAGTACAATTACGCAACAGGTTGCTCGAAATTATTTTTTAACGCGTGAAAAAACTTACATACGTAAGATTCGCGAAGTATTTTTAGCATGGAATATCGAACAAGAATTATCAAAGGACGAAATACTACTCGCTTATCTAAACAAGATCCCGCTAGGACATCGTTCATTTGGTGTTGGGGCAGCAGCACAAGTCTATTATGGAAAATCAGTTGATGAACTCACATTAGCTCAAATGGCGGTGATTGCAGGGTTACCGAAAGCGCCATCAACATTAAACCCAATTCGCTCCCCATCGCGTGCTAAAGCACGACGTAATTTAGTACTCAAGCGAATGCACGATTTAAAATACATTGATAACGCCGAGTATGAAGCAGCAAAGAATGCGCCAATTACTGGCAAGCGCCATGGTGCAAAAATTGAGTTATATGCACCTTATTTAGGTGAAATGGTAAGAGCTCACATGGTGGAAACCTATGGCAGAGAAACCGCTTATTCAAATGGTTTTAATGTTTATACAACCGTACCTTCAGAATTACAATTGGCAGCTCAAAACGCCGTTGCAACTAATATACTTAACTATGACTTACGTCACGGATACCGTGGTCCAGAGCAGCAATTTGATTTAGAAAAAGTCCTTGATGTTGCAAAAAATGAATCTTCAGAATCAATTGATATTGACCCCAACTCCATTATCGCTAAGCTCCTGTCGAAAACCCGTGATGTACGCATTTTACAACCTGCAGTAGTCAAAACTGTCAATGAACAAGTATTTGAAGCGGTGTTAAAAAACGGAGAGTCAATAATTATTGAGTGGGACCAAATGAAGTGGGCACGTGCGTTTGTCGATGACAACAATCAAGGAGCAGCGCCGCAAGCTGCAATTGATATTGTTGCTCTTGGTGATCTTATTCGTGTATTCAAAAAACAAGACAAATGGCACTTATCTCAAGTGCCTGAAGTGAGTAGCTCATTAGTTTCACTTGATCCTTACGATGGAGCTATGCGCTCTATCATCGGTGGGTTTGATTTTAATAAGAGTCAATTTAATCGTGTGACTCAAGCTAAACGTCAAATCGGCTCAAATATAAAACCATTCTTATATTCTTTTGCAATGGACAAAGGCTTTACGCTAGCTAGCATTATCAATGATGTGCCGATTACGCAGTGGGATCGCTCTCAAGGCGCAGCGTGGCGACCTAAAAACTCACCACCGATCTATAATGGACCTACTCGTCTTCGCCTAGGCTTGTCTCAATCAAAAAATGTCATGTCAGTAAAACTGATTCAAAAGCTCGGTATTCGTAACAGTATTAATCATATGACAAAGTTTGGTTTTCAAAAAGATGACCTGCCGATTGGTGAATCACTCGCACTTGGTTCAGCATCAGTGACACCTCTAGAGGCAGCAACAGCCTATGCGACTTTTGCCAATGGTGGTTTCTTAATATCACCATACTTTATTGAACGCATTACCGACTCTACACAGGGAGTTGTTGAAATTGCTAATCCACCTATAGCCTGTCAAGCCTGTGAGCAAGCCCCTGAAATTGTCATCGACAATTTTTCACCTTTAGAAAGTATCGAGCTATCACAGCAATGTATGATGGATAAATCTAAACTTGCCCCTCGTGTAATCAGTGCTCAGAATGCATTCTTAGTGACAGAAATGCTAAAAAGCGTTATCACAGGTGGTGGTAATTGGTCCAAAAAAACTGGCTGGTCTGGTACGGGTTGGCGTATTGCAAACACGATAAAACGTAAGGACATTGGCGGAAAAACAGGAACTACCAATGATTCTAAAGATGCTTGGTTTTCGGGCATTAGCCCATATTTTGTGACCAGCACTTGGATCGGTTTTGATAATCCTTCTCGCGCGCTTGGCCGCACAAGAACCAATAAAAACCTTGATAAGAGCCAAGTAAAAGGTGCAGAATCAGGCGCTAAAAGTGCTATGCCTACTTGGATAGAGTTTATGCACTTTGCACTTAAAGATTACCCACAACAGCGTAAGACAGTGCCAGCAAATATCAAAACAGTACGTATTGATATTGCTACTGGATTACTCACAACAAAGACGGATCATACCTCTCGGTTTGAATACTTTATTGCTGGCACAGAACCAACAACCTTTGTCGATGTAGAACAATCAACAACCGCTACCACAGTAGATTCAGTTGATGATCAGTTTGAAGACGATATCTTCTAAGCATCAATTAACACACAAAAAAGGCGCTTTTCAGCGCCTTTTTTATTGCATAATATTCCTATTAAAGAAAATTACTGGATTTGAAATTCCATGGCAATTTCATCACAGGCTTCTTTCTTCGGACAACCTTCACAGTCTTTGATTACCTTCTCTGGCAATAGTTCTTTTTCAAGCTCTGTAAAGCCATGCTTAGCAAAAAAGTCTGGCACACGCGTTAACACAATCACTCGTTCTAACTCTAGCTCTTGAGCGCGTAAAAGCATGTGATCAATCAATGCGCGACCTTGCCCAGCACCTTGATGTTCAGGATTAATACCAACGGAGCGAATTTCAGCCAATCCTGTACCATAAATATATAATGACGCACAGCCGACAATCTCATCTTCGTTAACCGCAACAGAAAAGTCTAAAATACTGTTCAACACATCAAAGCGAGAGCGCGGTAATGTTTCACCGGCATCAGACCAATAATTAACAATTTTCGTTATATCATCGACGTCTGATAATTTAGCGTGGCGCACATTAAGTAGCTCAGCTTTGTGAGCATTAATGCGAAGTTGCATCGTGCCCATTGCATTCTGTACTTGTCCTTCCGTTGTGCTGCCAACAACTTCAGCAGCCACAGGCTCTTGTTTAACATCAATACGCTGTTCTTCAAGTGCTGACATGACGCTTGTTAATGATGTTCCGCCAAGTACTTCACGTTTCGCCAAACAAGCATCAATAGTTAGATGCTGATAAACATCAGATTCAATCACGCTAGAAAATTCTTTAAGCTGCTCTAACGTAAAGTCTTCAAGTGCCACCTGACGAGAAATCGCTGAAACAACAACTTCACCTACGATATGGTGCGCTTCCCTAAATGGAATGTCTTTTGATACTAGATAATCAGCTAACTCTGTAGCATTAGCGTAACCTTGCTGGGCAGCAGCTAACATACGTGGCTTGTTAGTTTTTAATCCATCAAGCACCATCGCCATCATTTCTAAACAATCACCCCAGTTATCTAATGCATCAAAAAGCCCTTCTTTGTCTTCTTGCATATCTTTGTTATAAGCAAGTGGCAGTGCTTTAAGCGTCATCATAATGCCACTTAACGAACCAAATACGCGGCCAGTTTTTCCGCGAATAAGCTCTAATGCATCTGGGTTTTTCTTTTGAGGCATTAGAGACGAACCAGAAGTCACGTTATCCGCTAATTCAATAAAGCCCGCCTCACCTGAATTATAAAAAATAAGATCTTCAGCCATACGTGATAGATGCATCATCGACATGCTGGCGTCAGCCAATAATTCAACAACATGATCGCGATCCGATACCGCATCAAGACTATTTTGTGTTGCTTGTTTAAAGCCTAAATCTCTCGCCAATGCATGACGGTCAATAGGATAAGCGGTACCAGCCAACGCTCCTGAGCCTAACGGACATCTGTCCAATCGTTCAGTCGTATCGCGCATACGGCTCAAATCACGATCAAACATTTCAACATAAGCCAAACACCAATGGCCAAAACTAATAGGTTGAGCACGTTGTAAATGTGTATAGCCTGGCATCACGGTCGATTGTTCACGCTGCGCAACATCGAGTAGTGCTTGTTGCAAACGAACAATTAACTCGCAAAGCTCTGCTGATTGTTCTTTACACCACAATTTTAAATCAGTAGCGACTTGGTCATTACGGCTACGTCCCGTATGAAGCTTTTTACCTAGATCACCTACTTTTTCAATCAACTTTGATTCTACAAAACTATGTATATCTTCAGCATCACTTTGCAAAATTTGCTGCGGATCGGCAGCCACTTCTTCGGCTAATTCATTGAGCGCACTCTCTAACGACTTTTGCTCTTGGGAGCTTAATACGTTAACTTGCTCTAATGCACGAGACCAACTGATTGAACCGATAATATCTTGCTTGGCCAATCGGTAATCAAACCTCAGTGAATCATTAAATTTTTTAAATCTATCATCTGCTGCTTCGGTGAATCTGCCACCCCATAATGCCGCCATGACTATTCCTCTTAAATTGCTAACTATTTGCTAATTAATTTTTTACTCACCAAGAAGTGTTATTAACACCGCATTTTGAGCATGCATTCTATTTTCAGCCTGACGCAATACTAACGATTGCTTCCCGTCAAAGACTTCTTGTGTAACTTCTTGGTCAATATGTGCTGGTTGGCAATGCATGAAATATCCGATATTCAATTCGTTCATCATTGCCTGATTCACTTGATAAGGTGCGAACTTTCCTTTGATGTCGTCATAACTAATATCGTCACCCATCGAGATCCACGTATCAGTATAGATAGCATCTGCATTTTTTGCCGCTTGAGGATCCATACTTAAGGTTAAGCTGCCACCATGAGCCTGTGCGATCGCTTGTGCTTCAAGCACGACTTGACCATCGGGGAAACAGCCTTGTGGGCAAACAACCACCATATCACTACCGCAAACAGCCGCAGCAAACATCAATGAATGAGTTACATTATTGCCATCACCAATATAAGCGACTTTCACTTTACTCAAATCGTCAAACTTTTCCGCGATACTCAAAAAATCAGCCAGTCCCTGACAAGGGTGATACATGTCGCTAAGCGAATTCACCACAGGTACGCTGCCAGCCTGTGCTAATTCTTCGCAGGTTTGATGACTAAAGGTTCGTGCAACAATCCCGTCTGCCCAACATGAAATATTTTTAGCAAAATCGCTAACAGATTCACGTTTACCTAAGGCGCCGTTGTTCTGATCAAGATAGACACTGTGGCCACCTAATTTCGCGATACCAATATCAAACGTGACACGAGTACGCAGACTTTGCTTTTCATACAAAGTCACAATACTTTTGCCTGCCAATGCTTGACTGAATTGTTGTGGATTAGCCTTAACATTCTTGGCTAATGTAATGAGGGACAAAAATTGTTCCTGTGATAAATCTTTAATACTTAGAAAGTGTTCCAATTTCTTCATGGTTAGTACCAAATCCTATTTTTGTTCGGGTTTAATCAAAGTGCCGCACGTTTTACCTGCCGCAAACGCCATTAAATCTTGTGGCTGCTGCCAACTAGCGATGACAATTGAATCCTGTAGAGCCTTTGCCGTGTTAAATGCCGTATTTACTTTCACCTTCATACCGCCAACAATCACACCTTGAGTAATTAATTGTTCGGCATATTTAGGTGACAACTCATCAATAAGGTCTTTATTACCGTCCAATACGCCAGGCACATCAGACAACAAAATTAATTTTCCGCCAATTAACTGAGCAATAACTTGCGCCGCTTGATCAGCGTTTACGTTAAGTAAATTTCCTTGTCCATCATCAGCTATCGAACCAATCAACGGTGTATAGCCTTGCGATAGTAACGAATTTAGTAATGCAGGCTCACCAACACCACATCGACCGACTTGGCCTAGCCTTTCATCAACATACTCTGTACTTACTAAACCACCGTCACACAAGCTAAGGCCAACCGCGTTAACGTCATGTTGTTTAGCAGTCGCAACAAGTAACTTGTTCGCAGCGCCAGCAAGCGCACCTGCTACAATATTTATTTGCGATTTAGGTGTGACTCTTAGGCCATCCAGTTTTTCATTTGTAAAACCCATCGCCTCTATCCAATCATCAACAAGACAACCACCACCATGTACAAGAACAACGGCAATATCTTGCTTCACAAGTGCAGAAATAGTTTGAAATAGATGCGCTTTCTCATCAACTGAGTCGAGTAATGCGCCGCCAACTTTAATGACTAATGGTTGCATGATGAGCTATGCCTCTAATCCAAAGTGAATTTCGATGCACTGTAAACCTTGTCCCGCAGCGCCTTTTAATAAGTTATCGATCGCACTAGCGATGACAATATGGCCACTGGCTGCATCATATTTCCAGGCGATATCACAATAAGGTGTATTAGCAACATCATCGATTTTCGGCCACACATCACCACGTAAACGCACATGACTAGAATCACGATAACAATCGAATGCGTTGGTAATATCTTGTTGTGTTACCCCCACTTTTAGCTTGGCGGTAATCGTCGCCAAAATTCCACGTTTGAAGTTTCCTAAATGCGGCGTGAAGATAACTTGAGCGCCTAACTGTGTGGCAATTTCAGGTTGATGGCGATGACCTAAAACGCCATAAGGCGTTAAACTCACTTCACAAAAACTATTAGTCATTGACGCTTTTCGACCAGCACCTGTGACACCACTGACGGCATTAATGACTGGCCACTGTTTTTCATCAAGAAAGCGTGCTGCTTGCAACGGTTTTAATGCTAACAATGACGCTGTTGGATAACAGCCAGGCACGGCAATCAATTTAGATGACTGAATTTGCTCACTTGACCATTCTGCAAGACCATATTCTGCTTGCTCAAGTAGCTGAGGGTGTTGATGTTCAAAACCATAATACTGACTAATATACTTGCCGTCTTTAAATCGAAACGCACCCGATAAATCAAAAACACTTAGCCCTGCTGCTAAAAGTTGCGGTGCAACGTCATGGCTAACCTCATGACTTGTAGCTAATACTACCGCCTGATTATTTGCATAAATATCAGAAAATGATTTCTCAGTTAACGGTATTAGCGTTGCTGAGACTTCATGAACCAAATGAGGATAAAGCTCATTAATATTCTTTCCCTTGTCCAGGCTGTTTTCAGAGACATAAATACCTGTGAGATTTAGTTGGTCATGCTGTTCTATCAGTTGGCACATTTGTGCACCTGTATAACCACTAGCACCAATAATTGCTATATTAATCATATTAATAGATTCACTTTATATTTGATTATAAATTTAATTTAGACGGAGGAGTCAGTAGAAAAGACCGACGACATAAACAAAGCTGCTTATCGTCGTCGGTTAAGGGTATACTTCATTTGAGAGATATATTGGTTCATTGCCAGTGTTTCATCATTAATCAAGGCAATATTGCCAACACATTCAGTATAACCAAGCAAAATAATTATGCAACTTTAATGCATAATTATTTTACAGGAAGTTCTAGTGACTCAACACATTCTTATTATTGGCAGTGGCTGGCTAGGTTTGCCATTGGCAAAAAGTCTCAATCAACAAGGCCACCACGTCACCGCGACAACAACAAGCATTGACAAAGTGATCGCAGGCGATGTCAATGTTATTCATCTTGATACGCAAGATCCTAAAAGTATATCAACGCTTAATATGCATTTTGATGCGATGATTATTACAATCCCGCCGAAGCGCAGCTTAGGGCATGATTATTTAGCAGAGTTAACACAACTTCATCAGTTGGCAATTTCGTTAGCGATTCCTCACGTTTTATTTACTAGCTCAACCTCTGTTTGGGGGAATAACAAAAATATCATTATTGAGAGTTCTCCAATGCAGCCAACAACAGAATCGGCAAAAGCCATGGTTGCTTTTGAACAATTAATTCATGATGCCCCAGAGTACTTGGCAACCACCATTAAGCTGTCAGGGCTTATCGGCTGTGATCGCCATCCTGGAAAGTTTTTGGCAGGAAAAACAGGCGTTGCAAATCCAGGCGCCTCAGTAAATTTAGTCGTTAAAGAAGATGTTATTGGAATAATTAGCGCGGTAATTCAACAGGGTATATGGCAACAATCTTTAATTGCTTGTGCGCCGTCTCATCCGTCACGCCACAAATTTTACACCGCCGCAGCAACACATTTAGGGTTAACAGCGCCAACATTTATATCTGAGACACTGATAAATAAAACAATAGATGCAACGTACACATCGCAGCTATTGAAATATCAATATCAACATCCTGATTTATTGCAGTGGATGGCCAATCAAGAATAGTGGATTGAGCGCGCTTTCTTCATCAAGTTGCACCATCATTAGTGGTGACTGTTTTGCTACCGATGATGGGATATCTAATGTAAAACCATTATCGGTTCGTAGCAGCTTGACTGATTGACAACGTGCGCCTTGATAACGCCCTGCACAAATCACAGCCAAGCGTAAACACATCAACATTTCTTGTGCACTGTTAAAATCACAACACCCTTGCTCAGATAACAAATATTGCGCAATATCGCCTTTAAAATTCCCGACTAAAGCGATTAGTAATAATGTTTGCTGCTTGCTAAACCCTGCAAGCGGCATATTAGATAATAAATATCGTGCATGCAGTGGCGCTTCAATATACTCAACGCTTACGCCCAACTCATGAATCAAACCAGCATAGTTCAGCATAGGCATGACTGAGCCATCAACAGAAATATCATTAGCAAACTGTGCAGCTAACTGAGCAACATGTTGTCCTTGCAGTGTATTCAATTGGAAGCGCTGAATGATTGACATGCAAGTCTTTAAACAAATATCGTCACTTAACGATTCTTGAGATAATTGATGAATAACCCCTTCACGCAACGCACCACCAGAGGCTAACATTGATTTAATGGCGAGCTCTTCAAAAAGCGCAATCAAAATACAGAGGCCACTAACAAATACCACTCTTCGTTCTGCTTTTAATCCATCAAGTAACAATCTATCCTGATCCACACATGCGATACATTGCGCCTGCAATTGATAAAGCTTATCTAACGTAATTTCTTCATTGAGTCCTTGAGCGACTAAGACTTCCTGCACAGCCTGAACAGAGCCAGACGCTCCTAAGGTTAATTGCCATTGATGAGCAAGATAATCATGTTTCACAGGCAACAATGTTTCTTTAGCTGCTGCGACGGCCGCTGAAAAATTATCTTGAGATAATAGATTGTCACCAAAATAACGTTCTAACCACGTAACGCATCCCATATTAAGACTGTTAAGCACAATAGGGGTTACGCCGCTGCCTAAAATTAATTCAGTACTGGCACCGCCAATATCAATAATCAGTCGCTTGCCGCTGCCATTACTAGTCACCGCCATGCCATGATAAATAAGCGCCGCTTCTTCTTCACCACTGATAATATTTATTGGCGTACCAAGCAGTTTATTTCCTTGTTCACAAAACTTTTCAGCATTCGTTGCTAAGCGTAGTGTTGCAGTCGCAACAACTTTGACATTATCAATATTTAGTTGCGACAGATGTTCACCAAACCATGCTAAGCATTGCCAACCACGCTCCATTGCTTCATGGCTTAATACGTTGTTTTCATTCAGTCCTGACGCAAGTCGCACTTTGCGTTTTACCTTTGAAATTACACGTGGAGCACCGGCGACATTATCAACAACCATCATGTGGAAGCTATTTGATCCCAAGTCGATTACGGCGTAAGTATTGTTTAAAGCAGACAAGGAGAATCCTTCTTCTTAGTTATTTTCATATTTCTTTTAACGAAAAGGGCCGTAAAACGACCCTTTTTATTTTCAATGTAACAGCTTAGCGGTGACGATTTCTGTCGTTGCTATGTTGTCTTTTCGGCCCGTTATGACGTTTGTTAAAGCCTTTATTACCTTCATCGCGTGGCTTGCGAGGAATACGCTTTGGCGGTGCGATATCAGTCAATAAAGCTTCTTTCTCATAGTTACTCACTGGAATTTGATGAGAAATATATTCTTCGATGGCAGGAAGGTTCAACGCAAACTGCTCACAGGCAAAGCTAATTGAATGTCCAGTAGCGCCAGCACGACCCGTACGACCAATACGATGGACATAATCTTGCGCGTCATCAGGTAAATCAAAATTAAATACGTAAGTTACATCAGAAATATGTAAACCACGTGCGGCAACATCAGTGGCTACTAAAATATCGATATCGCCTTTGGTAAACTGCTCTAAGATTTTCAAACGTTTCTTTTGTGGCACATCACCCGTTAATAAGCCCGCACGATGACCATCAGCGACTAAATAACCCCAAACTTCTTCGCATTTGTGTTTCATGTTAGCAAATACAATGGCTTTATCTGGCCATTCTTCTTCAAGCAGCGTTAACAATAATGGAATTTTATCGTCATTGGCTGGATAAAATATTTCTTCTTGAACATTCGTAGAGGTTTTTTGCGTCGGTTCAATTTCTATGTGCTCTGGCTCATTCATGTTGTCATACGCTAATTCGCGTACTTTAAATGAGAGCGTCGCAGAGAACAGCATATTTAAGCGCTCTGTTGCCGGCGGCATACGTCTAAATATGTAACGAATATCTTTAATGAAACCCAAATCAAACATACGATCAGCTTCATCTAATACGGCCGCTTGCACGCTACGTAAGTCGATATGGCCTTGCTTCATAAAATCAATTAAGCGACCAGTGGTTGCAATAACAATATCAGCGCCTTTTTCAAGATCACTAATTTGTTTTTCATAACCATCACCACCATAAACTAATGCTAGTTTTAATCCGGTTTGTTCAGCAAGCGGTTTCGCATCATTATAAATTTGAATGGCTAACTCGCGTGTTGGTGCCATAATCAATGAACGAACCTGGTTTGCCTTACGCTCATGTTCAATAGGATTTTTAAGTAAGTGATTAAATGTAGCAACTAAGAAAGCGAGAGTTTTACCTGTACCTGTTTGCGCCTGGCCAGCAATGTCTTTATTGGACATTAAAATTGGTAATGATTTAGCTTGAATAGGTGTACATTGCGTGTAACCGACGCTATCTAAGGCGGTTTTTAACGATGGCACGAGATCAAACTGTGCGAACGTCGTTTCTGTTAAGTGAGTATTTTTCATGTCGCTAGCATATCAGGTCTTCTCACAAAAAAACGCCTCGATTGCAAAAAAATAGCAATAGGGGTTGAACTCTCAATTCATTACCCTCATATTTGCTGGTAAGGGGACAATCCCCCACCAAATAAAATCTACGGAGAAAACCATGAGCGACACAATTATTCAGCTAACAGATGCTAATTTCGAGCAAGAAGTAATCAACGCAGGTCGTCCTGTACTTGTTGATTTTTGGGCTGAGTGGTGCGGACCTTGTAAAATGATTGCGCCAATCCTTGAAGAAGTTGCTAAAGAATACGGCGATAAAGTTACTATTGGTAAACTAAACGTTGATCAAAATACTGAGACAGCTCCAAAATACGGTATCCGTGGTATTCCAACGCTTTTATTATTTAAAGACGGTAACGTTGCAGCAACTAAAGTTGGTGCTCTTTCAAAAACTCAATTAATCGAGTTTCTTGACGCAAACAGCTAAGCGTCAATTATCACATTATTGTGGTTTACCCTCTATAAAAGGCATGTTTTTAACGAATATGCCTTTTAATGCTTTACCCTACTTAGTTTTAGTGCTAATTTATTGAGCGATTTAATATCGCGCCTGTCGAAAAATATCCATTAGACACACAGATAACCCAACTAACACAAACAAAGTTTAACGACTTAACAACAGACCCTTCTAACTATGAATCTTACTGAATTAAAGCAAAAGTCAATTCCTGAGCTTTTCGAAATTGCACAATCTATGGGCATCGATCATATCGCCCGTGCACGTAAACAAGACATTATTTTCGCCATTCTAAAATCTCACGCCAAAGGCGGTGAAGATATCTTTGGTGACGGTGTTTTAGAAATTCTACAAGATGGCTTTGGCTTCTTACGAAGTGCAGACGCTTCATACTTAGCTGGTCCAGATGATATCTATGTTTCACCTAGTCAAATTCGTCGTTTCAGCTTACGTACTGGTGACACCATCGCTGGCAAAATTCGTCCACCGAAAGACGGTGAACGTTACTTTGCATTACTAAAAGTACGTGAAGTTAACTTTGATACGCCAGAAAACTCGCGTAATAAGATTTTATTTGAAAACTTAACAGCTATTCACCCTAACGAACGTTTCCGTTTAGAACGTGGTAATGGCAGTACTGAAGATTTAACTGCCCGTATTATCGATTTAGCAGCACCTATTGGTAAAGGTCAACGTGGCCTTATCGTTGCACCGCCTAAAGCTGGTAAGACAATGTTACTTCAGTCAATTGCACAATCAATTGCAACCAATAACCCTGAAGCTCATTTGATGGTATTACTTATCGATGAGCGTCCAGAGGAAGTTACTGAAATGCGTCGTCTTGTAAACGGTGAAGTAATTGCTTCAACATTTGATGAGCCAGCTAGCCGTCACGTTCAAGTAGCAGAAATGGTCATTGAGAAAGCAAAAAGTATCGCTGAGCATAAAAAAGACGTAGTTATCTTATTAGATTCAATCACTCGTCTAGCACGTGCTTACAACACGGTGATTCCATCATCAGGTAAAGTATTAACCGGTGGTGTTGATGCCAATGCATTACATCGTCCAAAGCGTTTCTTTGGTGCAGCGCGTAATATTGAAGAAGGCGGTAGCTTAACGATCATTGCAACGGCACTAGTAGACACTGGTTCTAAAATGGATGAAGTTATCTATGAAGAATTTAAAGGTACCGGTAACATGGAACTTCACTTAAGTCGTAAGATTTCAGAGAAGCGTGTTTACCCAGCAATCGATATTACTCGTTCAGGTACGCGTCGTGAAGAATTACTAACAATCCCAGCTGAACTACAGAAAAACTGGATCTTACGTAAGATTGTTCATCCAATGGGTGAAGTTGATGCTGCAGAATTCTTAATTGACCGCCTAGCGATGACTAAGACAAATGATGAGTTCTTCGACTCGATGAAGCAAGCAAAACCGAAAAAATAGTTGGTCTTTTTTGCCGAAAAACCACGACATTGTTCGTGGTTTTTTTATGCCAAAAATAAAATTTACGATTGGCACAAGTCTCGCTTAAGTTTCATAACTAATTTGTTAAATCTGGATCATTATGCGCTATTTAATCTTTATTACACTGATGGCAATCAGTACCTCGTGGTTATACGCTAAAGAAATAAAAATAAATAAATCAAATAGCTACGCCCAATCAACTTTAAAAAAAGCGATAAAATTGAATCCTAAAGCTGTGCCTATTAAAAAGAAGATTCGAAACTTATCACCAATATTAGTGCCACCTAAACCGACACTAAACGGCAATTTTTCGCAGCAGCTTGCCTACAAAAATAATCAGAAAAAAATTAAGACTCGGACGAGCGATGATCAATCGCCACGGAATTAATGCAATAACGTAACCCTGTTAGTGTTGGGCCATCAGTAAACACATGCCCTAAATGAGCGTCACATTGACGGCAACACACCTCAGTGCGCTCCATGCCATGGCTGCTATCACGTACTAATTTCACCTGTTCTTTACTGACAACATCATCAAAGCTCGGCCAACCGCAGCCACTATCAAATTGTGCATCAGCAACAAACAATAAATTATCGCAGCAAATACAGTGAAATGCTCCCTGCTCTTGCTTAACCAACCACTCGCCAGTGAATGGTCGTTCGGTGCCTTTTTCTCGACACACACGATATTGTTCATCACTAAGTTTTTCACGCCAATAGTTATTATCTTGTTTCATATCTACTTAAGGCTAATAGCCTTTCCCCCAACCAATGACTTATTGTACTGGTTATAATTAAATCGAATGTAGTATTTTAATTACAACTGTAAAAATATGTTGACTTGACTAGCCAACACAGGTTAAAAATATACCACTTTTAAACAGATTTGTTACGAGTGATTAACACTCAGGTAAACGCTTTGAACACAACAACTCATGCACTAAACATTCTACTGCTCCTGCTAGCTTACGCTGCGGGCTCTTAGTGCATTAGTTAAATAAAGCTTACCACTAGAAACCCGCCTTAACAGCGGGTTTTTTTGTATTTAACCAAAGGAAATAGATATGTCAGATCAAGTTATTATTTTCGACACCACATTACGTGATGGCGAACAAGCGTTAGCCGCCAGTTTAACAGTGAAAGAAAAACTGCAAATTGCGCTGGCACTTGAACGACTTGGTGTGGATGTAATGGAAGTAGGTTTCCCTGTGTCTTCTCCAGGTGATTTTGAATCAGTTCAAACCATTGCTAAAACGGTTAAAAACAGCATTTGTGCTGGTTTATCACGTGCGGTTAAAGCCGACATTGAAGCCTGTGGTAATGCATTGAAAGTGGCGGAACAATTTCGTATTCATACTTTTATTTCGACCTCTAGCATACATGTTGAAAGCAAATTGAAGAAAACATTCGATGATGTTTTAGAGATGGCAGTTGGTGCAGTTAAATACGCTCGAAACTTTACTGATGATGTTGAGTTTTCATGTGAAGATGCTGGACGAACGCCCATTGATAACCTTTGCCGCATGGTAGAAGCAACCATAGCCGCTGGCGCCAAAACAATTAATATTCCGGATACGGTTGGCTACACAATTCCAAGCGAATTTGGCGGCATCATCAAGACATTGTACGAGCGTGTACCAAATATTGATCAAGCCGTGATTTCAGTTCATTGTCACAATGATTTAGGCATGTCGGTAGCCAACTCAATCAGCGCCGTTGAAGCGGGTGCTCGCCAAATTGAATGTACTATTAATGGCATTGGAGAGCGTGCTGGTAATGCTTCGCTTGAAGAAATAGCGATGATATTGAATCTTCGTAAAGACATATTAGGCGTGGAAACCAATATCAATACAACTGAAATTTATCGTACTTCTCAGCTAGTCAGTAATTTGTGTAACATGGTGGTTCAGCCCAACAAAGCTATTGTCGGCAGTAACGCATTTTCTCACTCTTCAGGCATCCATCAAGATGGCATGTTAAAAGCTAAAAATACTTATGAAATAATGACAGCTGCTTCTATTGGCCAGCCAGAGAAATCACTCAATATGACCTCTCGCTCAGGTCGCCATGTAATCAAACACCGTATGAGTGAATTAGGTTATCAAGATAACGAGTTCGATTTAGATCAGTTGTACGACTCGTTCCTAGCGCTAGCAGATAAGAAAGGCCAAGTGTTCGATTATGATTTAGAAGCATTATTGTTCTTTAATCAACAAAAAGATGAGAACGATTATTACAAGCTAGCTTATCTAAGTGCTCACTCAGGCTCAGGCATGATGTCGACAGCAAGCGTGAAATTACTGGTTAACGACAAAGAATTCATAGAAGCAGCTACAGGTAATGGCCCTGTTGAAGCCGCATTTAATGCCGTTAGCCGTATCACCAACGTTGAAATTGAAATGATTGATTATTCACTAAAAGCGAAAGGTGAAGGTGAAAATGCATTAGGACAAGTAGATATTGTTGCGGCTTATAACGGCCAAAACTTCCATGGTATGGGCCTAGCAACGGACGTTGTGCACGCATCAGTACGCGCCATGTTACACGTGCTAAATCTAGTCCATCGCGCTGATGTAGTCGCTGACAAAAAACAAGCATTCAAAAAACAAGTCGCTGGTGTTTAAACGCCAGTACGAAAAAATTAAGAATAATAAGGTAGAGCAATAGGAATGAGTAATAAAGAATACAACATCGCGGTACTTGCTGGCGATGGCATTGGCCCAGAAGTGATGGCACAGGCAAAAAAAGTGTTAGCAGCCGTTCAAGAAAAATTTAACTTCACATTAAATTACAATGAATTACCCGTTGGTGGTTTTGCTATTGATACCTGTGGCGAACCATTACCGCCGCATACATTAAAAGGGTGTGAAGAATCAGACGCTATCTTATTTGGTTCTGTTGGTGGTCCTAAATGGGAGCATTTACCACCTAACTCACAACCTGAGCGCGGTGCATTATTACCACTACGTGGCCACTTCAAATTGTTTTGTAACTTACGCCCAGCGCGTATTTATAGTCAATTAGCCGCGTTGTCGCCATTACGTGCTGATATTTCAGCCCGTGGTTTTGATATCCTGTGTGTCCGTGAATTAACCGGCGGTATTTACTTTGGTCAGCCTAAAGGCCGCCAAGGTGAAGGCGCTGATGTTGAAGCATTCGATACCATGCGTTATTCACGCAAAGAAATTGAGCGCATTGCCCGCATTGCTTTTGAATCAGCGAAGACACGTCGCAAAAAAGTAACCTCTGTCGACAAAGCCAATGTGCTTGCTTGTTCAGTGTTATGGCGCGAAGTGGTTGAAGAAATTGCGAAAGATTATCCAGAAATAGAGTTAGAACATATCTATATCGATAACGCGGCTATGCAAATGGTGCGCGATCCTTCTCAATTTGATGTTTTATTATGCTCAAATTTGATGGGTGATATTTTATCTGATGAATGCGCAATGATTACAGGTTCTATGGGCCTATTACCATCAGCAAGTACTAATGAAGATGGCTTTGGCATGTATGAACCCGCAGGCGGCAGTGCACCTGATATCGCAGGCCAAAACATTGCTAACCCAATCGCACAGATTTTATCAGCAGCCATGTTATTACGCTTTAGTCTGGGTCTTGATGACGCTGCGATAGCCATCGAAAAAGCGATTATAGATGCCTTAGACAATAATTATTTAACCCGTGAGTTGGCTAGTAATGTCGAAGACACTAAGTCAACCAGCGAAATGGGCGACTTTATCGCGCAATCAATTTTGGAGAACAACTAATGGCGAGTACGTTATACGATAAAATTTGGGCCGATCACATTGTCCGAAATGAAGCCAATGAAACGCCGTTAATCTATATTGATCGTCATTTAGTCCATGAAGTGACATCACCACAGGCATTTTCTGGCTTGAACTCTCATCAGCGTCCTTTACGCCATGTTGGTAAAACTTTTGCGACCATGGATCACAACACATCAACAAAGTCTCGTTCACTTGATGCCTGTAGCGATCAAGCCCGTATTCAAATTCAAACGTTGACTGATAATTGCGACCAATACGGCGTGCAATTGTTTGATATTCACAATATCAATCAAGGTATTGTGCATGTTATGGGACCAGAACAAGGAATGACCTTGCCAGGTACAACCATTGTTTGTGGTGATTCGCATACCGCCACTCACGGTGCTTTTGGCGCATTAGCGTTCGGTATCGGAACCTCTGAAGTCGAACATGTAATGGCAACGCAAACGTTGAAACAAAGCAAAGCCAAATCAATGAAGATTGAAATCACTGGCACCATTAATGAAGGTATCAGTGCTAAAGATATTATCTTAGCAATCATCGGTGAAACAGGTGCTGCTGGCGGCACAGGTTATATCATCGAATATTGTGGTAGCGCTATCGAACAATTGTCGATGGAAGCTCGCATGACCATTTGTAACATGAGCATTGAATGTGGCGCTAAAGCCGGTATGGTCGCGCCAGACCAAATCACTTTTGATTACCTCGAAGGTCGTCCACACGCACCAAAAGGTCAAGACTGGGAAGATGCTGTTGCCTATTGGAAAACACTAAAATCAGACGTCGACGCACAATTTGATGCGGTAATTACCCTACGTGGCGAAGATATCGCACCGCAATTAACCTGGGGCACCAATCCAGGACAAGTGATAGCCATTGATCAAGTTGTGCCCGCTCCTGCGAGCTTTAGCGACGCTGTTGAATCTGACAGCGCCAAACAGGCGCTCGATTATATGGCGCTTGAAGCAGGTCAGTCACTAACGGATGTCGGTGTTGATAAAGTATTCATCGGTTCTTGTACCAACAGCCGAATCGAAGATTTACGCGCTGCTGCAACTATTGCCAAAGGCAAAAAAGTCGCAGCAAGCGTTGTTGCCATTGTTGTTCCAGGTTCAGGCCTTGTAAAAGCACAAGCAGAAGAAGAAGGGTTAGATAAAATATTCCTTGATGCAGGTTTTGAATGGCGCTTACCGGGCTGTTCAATGTGTTTGGCTATGAATGACGATCGCCTAGAGCCATACGAGCGCTGTGCATCAACCAGTAACCGTAATTTCGTTGGTCGCCAAGGCCGTTTGAGCCGTACACACTTAGTTAGCCCAGCGATGGCAGCCGCGGCTGCATGTGCAGGTCACTTCGTCGATATTCGCAACGCTTAGGAATTAGAAAATAATGAACGAATTTAAACAACATACTGGCCTTGTGATCCCATTAGATATCGCCAATATTGATACAGACCAAATCATCCCTAAGCAGTTTCTTTCTAAAGTAACCCGTGATGGTTTTGGCCAACATTTATTTCATGATTGGCGCTATCTTGATGAAGCTGGCGAACAGGTAAATCCTGAGTTTGCGCTAAATCAGTCGCAGTATAAAGGCGGCAGTATTTTACTAACCCGCGAAAACTTTGGTTGCGGCTCAAGTCGTGAACATGCCCCTTGGGCACTTGATGATTTTGGGTTTAAAGCGGTCATCGCATCAAGCTTTGCTGATATTTTCTATGGCAATGCTATTAACAACGGTATGGTTCCGGTGAAGTTAACTGAAGCACAAATTGATTCACTGTTTGCTCAAATGGATGAAGGCGCAACAGTAACTGTCGATTTGCAAGCACTTCAAGTAGTCGCCCCGAATGGTGAACGTTATGATTTTCACATCAGTGACTTCCAACGTGAGTGCTTATTAAAAGGGTTAGATTCTATTGGTTGGACATTGCAACATATTGATCAAATTGAACAATATGAAGCAAGTATTCCAGCGTGGCGTCGCTAATATCGTATATTAAATTAGGAATGGCCTAAATGGCCATTCCTTGTTGAATAAATTTTACGATACCATCGCGTGCAGTATATGGACTTAAGAAATCACCTTGCGCGCGTCGACACCCCATTTCTTGCAATTGAAGTATTTGAGAAAATTCATTAACTCCAACGGCTGTCGCGTCTAAATTAAGCGATGAAGCCATAGATACAATCCCTTCAACTAAGCTCGCCGTATTTACATCTTCATCGATTTGAGAAACATAATCTTGCGTCAACTTAATACCACTAAATGGGAAGTTTCTTAAGTCAGAAATATAAGCACCGCGATCACCAAATTTGTCATACTCAAGCGTGAACCCAAGGAGCGATAACTGTTGTAAAATTTCATCCAGTTTCAACCATTGAGTTGCAATATAACTCAAAGGAAGCTCAAGTGATAATCGATGGTTCTCAATCTGATATCGTTCTAAGACTTCGCTAAATTTCTCAGCAATTTGATTATCACGTAGCTGACCATGAGAAAGGTTTACAGATAGCATCATTGATGCCATTCCCTTTTGTTGCCAGTAGCTCGCGTCAATACATACTTGTTCTAACACCAACATTCCGAGTTCTTGAGCACAGCCAGATGCTTCTGCAACGGCATAGACATCATCATTTTCGATAATGCCATACTGAGGATGTCGCCATTGAATTTTTGCTTCAACGCCGTATAGAGAATCATCCGTTAAATTGATGATTGGCTGATACACTAAATTGAATAGCTTGCCATCAATCATCGCATCGATTTCACGACGCATCTGGAAATGCATTAACGCATTATCATTTTGACCTTGTGAGAAACAACCAATTGGCGCGCCTGTTGACCACGCTTTTATAATTGACGCCTCAGCATTCTTCAACAAAGATTCGCAATCTAAGCCCTGCTCAGGATAATACGAAACCCCCTGACGAATATCGAATTTAAAGCTATTATCCCCAACAGAAATTGCCTGTTGATTCACACGATCAATCTTTGCAGACACCACATCCAACGCTTCGCCGTTAGGTAAATCAGGTAAAAAGATTGCAAGACGCTCATTAGACATCCGCGCCACAGCATCCTCTGAACGTAAAGCTCGCTGTAAGTTATTACAGTAAATCAATAATACGCTATCGGACAGTTCACCATCATATTGCTTTGCAATGTCATTAATTTGCGTAATATCAAGATAAACCACCGCAACTATCAGTTTTCGGCGCCTCGCTCGACCTATCATACCTTCTAAACGATCTTTGGCTAAAATACTGTTTGCCAAACCCGTTTTTACGTCATAATTAGCAAGATAAGTTCCCGACTTTTGCATTTCTTTTTGCAACGTAATATCATGGCTAAGACCCACAAAACATTCAAGCTGACCGTCACGGTCAACAAGTGGTTTAATGGTTAAATCACTCCAATAACTGGCACCTGATTGGCGTTGATGCTTTAGCACACCTCGCCATGTATCTTTGTTATTAATGGTACGCCACAGGTTTTGAATCACATCCTCGTTGCTATCATCGCCTTTCAAAATAGAAAAGCTCTCACCAATAATAGCGTCTCGACGATAACCGGTTTGATGCTCAAACATTGTGTTCACGTAAATAATAAAACCATTTTTATCGGTAATAAATACCGCATGATTTCCCGCATTATTCGCTGCCTCATAAGCTCGTGATATTAAGCCTTGCTCGTCATCAACGGTCGATTTTAACTCGAGTAATAAGCCAAGCACATACCCTTTATTATTTCGAAGCGGTTGCTGGGTCAACTTATACGCTTGTGAAGGGCTGTTGAGCGAAACTTTATACTGAGAGTTTTCTGACGTTGAAATTAATGTGCTCACTTGCTGTGGTAACACCTGCTTAGCACGTTGACCGATCACTTGATTACGCTCTAAACCTAGCAGTTCACACATTGGTTGATTTATCTGACTAATCACCCCAAAACTATCCATCATTAATAATGCATAGTCTTTTGTTTCAAATAGTGCGTCGGTTAACTCACGCGACGCAGAATATTGTTGTGCCATATCGTCTTGATTTAAATCTTTTACAAATTGGACTAGCCAAGCCGATTGTCCTGCAAACTCAATACTGTTTAGCTGAACATTGATATGTTCTATCGCGCCGTTATCACTTACAACCGGAACGGATAACGCACTCCCTTCACGAGTTACTTGCTCAAACAACGCAGCTAACGGCAAAATAGGTAAATTAATGACTTGCGACAATATAGTATGAGATGAAAAATCAACGTGTGGGAACGCTTTATCCGCCGCACTATTGGCTTTTAATATCATCATCGATTCAGGCTGAATTATTAACTGCGGTACAACACCATGATCAAATATCACGCTACTTTCAGTGGCTTTTACGACATCTTGCTGAAATTTTCGTAACAATATCCAACTATCATCATTAGTTGTGAGCTTTTCAAATTCGAGTATATAGAGAGTTTGTGGGCTATTTCCATGAGGAAATGATAGTTTGATTTCAATCGTCCGCGATTTTTCAGTTTCTAATACTGCTAACAAATATTCACAATCAGTGGCGTCAATGAAATCACTTAATGATCGCCCAAGCACACTCTGTGAACCATGGCTAAAAATGTTAAGTAATTCTTCAGAGATATGATGGATAGTTAATGAACTATCAAGCACAGCTTCATTTAATGACAACAATTGTTTTAACACGTTAGTGTTGTCGCCTGCGTTTAATGGCAAGTCATTCAAAATATTTTCGTTCATCGTTCAGGCAATTTCCAAACAAGCTGCAGTGATTTAAATTCGTATCCATAGACAGGGTTAAGCACTAATTGCTACTATCATCAGTTCTTTTTTCCAGCGTTAAATCGTCCATGTTAGCAAATAATTATTCCTTTAAAATAAACTCTACAGTAGCTAAAGCACACAAGCAACTGAACATTGATACAATCAACCCCAATATCGATTGGGACAGTTTTTTACCCTTTTCTCAATGGCTTATTGACATTATTGATGGACATTTCATTAGCCATGATTTAGGCGCCGATCTCCATCGTGTATCCTTTGAATTCGAAGATACGCGCTTAATGCTTACCTTCGAAGAAAACAGCAATAGCATCTGGATCGAGTTAGACAACAATGCTGATTTAGACGTATTAACCTTTATCAGTCAATTATTAAAGAATTATGAATAAAGACAATCCAATTAACGCAGACTACGCATTATTGACTCCTGACTTCATGTTAGACGCCATCGAGTCTACCGGTATTTATCCAGCGTCAGGATTAATGGCGTTAAATAGCTACGAAAACAGAGTGTATCAATTTACAGGGGATGACGAGCTCCGATATGTGGTGAAATTCTATCGTCCAGCACGCTGGAGTAGAGAGCAAATAAATGAAGAACATAGCTTTAGTATCGAGCTTACAGAGCAAGAAATTCCCGTTATCCCGCCATTAAAGATTAATGACACGACACTCCATGAATATAAAGGTTTCTATTTTGCATTATTTGAATGTCGCGGTGGCCGTCAATTTGAGGTAGATAATCTCGATCACCTTGAATGGGTTGGACGTTTTATGGGGCGTATTCATAAAGTTGGACAATCAAAACCTTTTACTCAAAGAGTCACCTTAAACAGTGAAAATTTTCTGATCGAACCACAGAAGTTTTTACTAGGGTACGAAGAAATTCCGGACTATTTAAGACTTCCATTTGATACAGCATTGAATCTAATCGTCAGCTTAACCCAGAAAAAGCTTGAAGAAGTTGGTTCTTGCACACAACAGCGGTTATTTGGTGATTGTCATCCCGGCAACATTTTATGGACTGATAATGGCCCGCACTTTGTCGATCTTGATGATAGTGTCAATGGCCCAGCTGTTCAGGATTTATGGATGATGCTCAGTGGCGACCGTGCTGCACAGTCTTTACAATTAGAAGTGTTATTAGAAGGCTACAGTGAGTTTTGCGATTTTGACACGAAAGAATTACAGCTTATTGAACCTTTACGCGCCATGCGCATGGTCAATTACATGTATTGGCTTGCCAAACGGTGGAATGATCCAGCATTTCCACATAACTTCCCTTGGTTTAATACGCCGCAATATTGGGAACAACAAGTTCTAGCCTTAAAAGAGCAAATAGCGCAATTACAGGAGCCGCCGTTGGCGCTACCCAGCTTTAATTTTTAAATAAGGTCAAGTTTAACGGAACTAATTAAACATTTGTTAATCTTTGATACAGGAATAACCACTATCATCAGTGGTAATTTAGCCGATAGATGCTAATCTATCCGAAAATTTTTAGGAAAACTTACAATGAAAAAATTCGCGTTATTATGTTTTACTTTTATTATGAGCACCTTTGCTCACGCCGCTGACTTTAAAGAAGGTACAGACTATTTTGTTGTTAGCAAGGTAGCGAGTAAAAAACCTGAAGTCGTCGAGTATTTCTCATTTTTGTGTCCATCATGTTACCGCTTCGAACCTTTAGTAAATAATCTGAAGAAAACTCTGCCAAGCGATGTAATCTTTCGTAAAAGTCACACAGAAAGTTTAGGTGGCAAAGTAGGAACAGAGCTAGTCAAAGCTTACAGCTTATCAAAGCTACTAAAAACCAATGACGTTATGGTGCCTAAGATTTTTCAAGCGATTCATGTAACCCGTATGCCAATTGCTTCGATGAATGATATCAAGCCATTATTCATGGATGCAGGCGTAAGTGAAAAGAAGTTTAACGCTGGCGTGAAAAGCTTCAAATTAAAACGTATGGTTAATCAAATGCGTCAAGATAATAAGCGTTTTCGAATTACTGGTGTTCCAACATTTATCATCAATGGTAAGTATCAGGTGAATAATAAGAAAATTACTAGCGAAGAACAGTTTGATAAGTTAGTGAACTACTTAGTGCAGCTGAAAGACTAATCATGCATTAGTAAACATAAAAAACGCTCCTCAATGGAGCGTTTTTTATTTGTTTAGAAATCATTTTAACCGATCTAAAGTGTTCTGTTTTTCCTGCCATTTATCATTTAGCCACCGTTGAAATAGCGCTTTATATTGAGGATCATTTTCATAATCACCCACCAACTCAACATCAATTTCTTCAACCGAAACATCTAGGTTTATTTTGTTTACTCGACCACAAATAAAATCCCAAAAAGACGGAATACCATTAGGGTACGCTATGGTGACATTGACTAACTGATTCAATCGACCCGACATCGCATTAAGTGCAAAAGCACAGCCACCAGCTTTCGGGCGCAATAACGAAGGATAAGGGTTATTTTGTTGTGCACTTTTTTGAGGTGTAAAACGCGTACCTTCAACAAAATTGACAACGCTAACGGGTTTGAGTTGGAATTTTTCACAAGATTTTTGCGTCGCAGCAACGTCCTTACCACGTAAATGTGGCTTCTTTGCCAGCAACGCTTTGCTATATCGTTTCATAAAGGGAAAATCTAATGCCCACCACGCTAACCCAATGATAGGCACAAAGATTAATTGCTGTTTTAAGAAAAACTTTAAAAAAGGTACTTTGCCATCAAGCACTCGTTGTAGCACTAAAATATCAACCCATGATTGGTGATTAGCTATCACCATATACCATTCTTTCGTTGATAATGGTGGCAACTCGTTTGTATTGATGACTGTGCGGCTAAATACATGCTGATTGGCAGTATTTACTTTGATCCAGCCACTGGCGCAGCCGTCAATAATATAACTTAGCACCTGTTGCAATGGCTTAATTGGCAGAAGCTTTAAAATACCCAATAAGAAAATAGGGATAAACCAAAAAATAGTATTAACAATATAACCAAGTCCAGACAAAATCCCATTAATAAACGACATATTAGCTCCTTAAGAAAGAAGCATAATATTACCGATTCACTAATAATCAAACAACTGTTTATTCCTTCACTGATTGCGTAAAAAAATCAATAAAACAACGGACTTTCGCCGACATATACTTACGGCTTGGGTAAACTAAATAACAATCTATCTTATAGTTTTCATAATCGGGGAACACTTCGACTAACTGCCCGCTTTTAAGCTCGTCCAAAACATTAATAATCGGTAATCGTGTTATTCCTAAGCCCGCCAAACAAAATTCAACTTTCATTTCGGATAAATTAGAAATTATACGGGGCTCCATTTTTACGACAATCTTTTCACCATTGTGGCCAACAAAATCCCACACCTTGGGTTGTGGTGAGTTTTTATAACCAATGATGTCATGCTCAACGAGTTCGTTTGGATGTTTAGGCATTCCTTTACGTTGAATATAGTCTGGCGAAGCGATAGTCACATCTGTCGAACTCATAATTCGCTTACAAATCAAATTTGAGTCTTCCAAACTACCTGAGGCTCTAATCACTAAATCATAGCCATCTTCGATAATATCAACTTTTGTATCTGACAATTCGATATCTAGATTAACTTGTGGGTACTTTAGTAAAAACTGAGTGAATATAGGGCCAAATTTAGAAGCACCAAAACTCACAGGACAGCTAATTTTAAGCGTCCCTTGCGGCTCCGTTTTAGCACCATCTAAGGCTTGTTCGACTTCTGATAGATCTTCGAGAACCTGTAAGCATTGTTGATAATACAATTCGCCTTCAGGGGTTAATTTTAGAGTACGTGTCGTGCGATTTAACAAGCGAACCCCTAAGCGAGATTCCAACTTGTTTACTTCTTTACTGATATAGGATGTTGAATGACCGGTTTTATCGGCTGTTTTGGTAAAACTACCATTGGTTACCACTTGTGAAAAAATCACTACACCATCGAGCATCTTGCTATCAGTAATCATGATTAATCCTTGGTGGTTTCAGCGGCAACGACAGAGATTTCAACAAGTAATGCTTCACGTGCCATACTAGCCTGCACACAAGCTCTTGCAGGTGCTACGCCTTCTGGTACCCAAGCGTCCCACACAGCATTCATTGCTGCAAAATCTGTCATCTCTTTGATATAAATAGTGGCTGATAACATGTGGTGACGGTCGCTACCTGCTTTCACTAACAACTCATCTACTTTATCCAACATCGTTTGGGTTTGATGGGTGATGTCTTGAGTCGCGTCTGCACACACTTGACCACATAAATAAATTGTACCGTTGTGTTTAACAATACGGCTCATTCGTTGTTTTGTTTCAATACGCTCAATCATAATAATGCCTTATAAATAATATGAGCTTAGTGTAACAAGAATATAACCCGTAAAAACAGCGCTTAATTTCGTAAGCTACTGAGGAGCCGATCCATTGCCCGATAGCCTAATGCTTCCGACAGATGTTGCCGATTAACCGCCTCATGACCACTGAGATCTGCAATGGTTCGGGCTACTTTTAGAATGCGATGATAAGCTCGCATCGACAAATGCAATTTTTCAATGGCCATTTCCAAAAACTGACTATCATCGTCGGTGAGCATGCAATAACAGGATAACGATTTTCCTGACAACTGCGCGTTTGGCTTTTGTTGCCTTAGTTGCATGATTTCTCGCGCCGCATTAACTCGCTCTAGTACTGTTACACTAGACTCGCCCAATGTTTTATCCGACATTGTCCCTTGAGGTAGTCGCGGCACATCGATGGTGAGATCAAAGCGGTCAAGAAAAGGGCCAGATATTTTCGACAGGTATTTTAAAATTTGATCGGGCGTACTGCGACTATGCTCTCCGACTTCACCGCAAGGACTCGGGTTTAGTGCCCCCACCAGCTGAAAGTTTGCCGGAAAATTAACTTTACCTGCCGCCCTTGAAATTGAAATATTGCCCGACTCCATCGGCTCCCTGAGAGAATCGAGCACTTTGCGCTCAAATTCTGTCATCTCATCTAAAAATAAAACACCGCGATGCGCTAGTGATATATCTCCAGGTCGAGGATTACTGCCTCCACCAACCAATGCCACCGACGAACTTGAATGATGGGGAGAACGAAATGGTGGTATGCGCCACCCCTGTTGTGACACCGAGGCTCCACAGGTTGAATGCACAGCGGCAACTTCTAACGCTTCCTCCATTGTTAGTTGAGGTAATATCGTTGGCAAGCGGCTAGCTAACATGGTTTTCCCCGTACCTGGCGGCCCCACAAAAAACATATAGGTCAGCATTACACACAACCACTAAATGTGTTATAAAGCATTGTCTCTGGGAGGAATTATGGCAGAAAAATTAAAAGGTTATTATATAAGCTACAAAAGGATGTCTACAAAAATTCAACTGAAAGGAACGAGTAAAGCTCGTCAAGATGAATTATTAAATGAATTCTTGGGGAAGCATCAACTGAAAAAAGCAGGTGATTTTATAGATATAGCTAAAAGTGCAAAATCAGGAGATCATTTAAAAAAAGGCGCTCAGTTCTTTTCAATTATAGAAAATGCTCAAAATGGAAAATATGATACAGAACAACACAACTATTATTTAATAATCGAAGCATTCGATAGATTATCAAGGCAAACAATTAACAAAGCACTATCATTATTTCTTGAAATTCTTGATTTTAATATCAGCATAATCACCCTTTTTGACGGATGCGTCTACAGACCAAATTCAGAACAGTTAGATATAATTAAAGCACTTGTGTATTTTCAGCAAGCTTGGGATGAAAGCGAAAAAAAATCTATTCGATTATCTAAAGCTTACGAATATAAAAGAAAAGATGCTGCTAAAACAAAAATGGTTATGACAAGTAATTGCCCGAAATGGTTAGAAGTAAAAGAAGGTGGTGAAGTTAAAAAAAGTCTAAATAAAGATAAAAAAGACTGTGATAAATATTATTCTATTATCGAAGACAGAGCCGAAGTTATAAAGATAATTTTTGAAAAAACTGCTTATGAAAATTATGGTGCAGGAAAGCTAATAAACTATCTTAACACTGAATTAAAAGTACCAAGTTTTACGGGTAAACTTTGGGGTGTATCTTATATCGCTAGGCTAGTAAATGATCGAAGATTGCTAGGTTATTATCAGCCGTATCAAAAGAAATCAGGTCAAGAAGAAAGACTACAGATCGGTGACGAAATTAAAGATTATTATCCTAAAGTGATTAGTGAAACTCTTTATAACGCTGTTCAAGCTGCAAGAGAAAGTAGAATATCAGCCAAAACAGGAAAGCCTACAGGCGGCAGAAATGGGGCTTTTTCTAACTTGTTTAAAGATGTATCAAAATGCGCTTATTGTGGCTCTAATATGCACTTTAAGAACAATTCAGCAGGTGAATCATACTTAATATGTAGTGTTGCATCTAGATCAGATAAATGCAGTAATAAAGCTATTCGTTATGAGTTTTTCATCAAATCATTTTTTTACATAATTAACAAAATTGATTTTTCAGAAGTATTTAATTCAGAAACCTTCTCAAAATCACAAGTTACAGCAACGAAAGACATTAATAGACTTAAAATTAAGTTAGATGATGTTGAAAAAGAGCGTAAAAGAATATCTAACATTATCGGACAAATCAAAGACCCTACTGTTCTAATTGAAAAAATGAATGATCTTGGCGATAAGAAGAAACAACTTAAAGAAGAAATAAAAAACAAGAAAATATTTACTTCTAAAAAAGCAGAAAATGAAATTTTCATAAAAAATGTAGAAGATTTATATTTAGAAATTTCAAAAAATAACGACATAAAAAAGCGTGTCGCTATCAATGACATAATTAAAAAACATTTTTCAAATATCGTTTTTGACGGTATCAGTAAAGTAGCAATAGCATTTTTTAATAAAGAAGAGATTAAAAATAACCTTTACCAACTTTTTTCAATAAAAAACAATAGGCTAATTTTTACTGCTGATGTTGAAAAGTTGGGTTATGACTTATCTTTTTATGTGCCAACAAATAAAGAATATTTT
>CAJXRU010000026.1 GCA_913060565.1 uncultured Gammaproteobacteria bacterium
TATCCTCTTCGTCGGCAGCGTCAGATGTGTATAAGAGACAGATTAAGTCTGTGGCAACGTGTTACAGCAAACAAACCAGCCAATCACAATAAATCACGTGTGAACAATGCGCCCTATATCGTCAATCTATTTGGGCTCGATATTCGCAACGTCAGTAAAACTCAAGCGGTTAATTGGATGACTACTAAAGCCAATCCGCTTGGGCCAAAAATTGGCTTTTTCGTTAACGCCCATTCAATTAATCTCGCGGTTGAGCACGCGGAATTTAATCGCGAATTAAGCAACGCCGATGCCCTTTTTGCAGATGGCAGCGGCATACGTATGGCAGCACGCCATACCAACTATCAGTTGCAAGACAACGTTAATGGCACCGATGTTCTACCACTCTTATGTCAGCAGTGTATCAATCACCAACGCTCTATTTATTTACTTGGCGCAGAATCAGGGGTTGCCCGTGAAATGCGCGATAATCTCATTCGCGATTTTCCCAAGCTCAGCGTCGCTGGCTACCATCACGGTTTCATTAACGATGACGACAACCAACAAGTAATCAACGCGATTAACAACAGTCATTGTGATGTATTACTCGTTGCAATGGGCTCACCGCAGCAAGAGCGTTGGATCAACCAGCACAAAAATAAGCTGCAATGCCGCACCGTGTTAGCGGTCGGCGGTTTATTCGATTTTTTCAGTGGCAACATTCCACGCGCACCGTTATGGCTACGTAGTCTAGGTGGCGAATGGTTGTGGCGCTTATTACAAGAACCCCGCGTTAAATTCAAACGCTACGTCGTTGGCAATCCCCTATTCCTATTTCGCACTTACATTCTTGGCTTAGCTAAGAAAGGAGCTTAATCATGGCTATTCAACTAATCGATCGCACCAACAAACACTCATTGACTCACGTGCTTCGCATGGCCTTGATGCAAAAACGTGTCACAAAAACGCTTGCGACTACAAGAGCGCAACAGAAGAAATGCGGCCATCGCGGTTTACCATTGTTTATTGGCCAAATGTTAGCATTGACCATGCTAGTGTTGTTAAGCCCGTTATTACTAACCGTCGCGCTACTGATCCGCCTCGAAAGTCGTGGTTCGGTATTCTATTCTCAGCTGCGTGTTGGTGAAAACGGTCGCCGCTTCACCATGTATAAGCTGCGCTCAATGTATCTGCCAACAGATCCGCGATTCAAAGCCCCAGATCCCGCAAAAAGCAATCGTCAGGGCTTGTGTCAAAAATTTAAAAAAGATCCGCGCATTACCTGTATCGGCTGGTTCATTCGCAAATACTCAATCGATGAATTACCACAGTTATTTAACGTGCTAAACGGCGACATGTGTCTTGTCGGCCCAAGACCTGCGCTTACCAGTGAAGTCGAGCAATACAGCCACCAGCAACAAGCTCGTTTACACGCCAAACCGGGATTAACGGGTTTATGGCAAGTATCAGGCCGCGCCGACATCAACTTTGAGCAACAAGTTGAATTAGACATTCATTACATTGCCAGTCAAAGTCCATGGCTTGATCTCAAGCTGCTATTTTTAACCGTACCCGCGGTATTAATGGCGAAAGGCGCGTATTAGGAAAGGTTAAATATGTTAACCTGCAAAAAAAGATCCCTATTTCTTGTTAAATAGGGAGCTTAAATCTTTAAATATCTCGAATTGTAAAATAAATTTATTCTTATCCGTTGTTCGAAGTTTTTAAGAATTCATCAATTACTTTGTCATATTCATTAATATCGAATTCAAACTCAGTGGCATTAATTAAAATACATTCACCTTCGTCATCACCTTGGTCATCGTCTTCGAATTTTCCATCTTCATCGCCGAAATAAATGTCAGTCCATTTTACCGAGGCTTCGGTTCGAATAATTTTACAGGAGATTGCTCCACAATAATCACAACCACAGTGACAGCAATAGAGGACAAAACGGTCGTTATTTAATTGATTATCGGGCGATTCAAGCCCTTTAAGTGCAGCAATCTGATCGCCAATTGATTCAAATTCAGTTTGACCAAACCAAGGGCGACTCTCTTCGAAGTTATATAACTTCGAAAGACCAACTCCATCAACAATAAACTCAGATTGATGATGCAGAGATTCTTGTTCTACACTATTAATTTGATATTGATAGCCAATTTTCCTGATTTCTAAAGTGTTCATAATTTGAAGTAATAACCTGCTCTTTTATTTGCTTGGGCGCTCACTCCAATCTATCCCAATTTCTGACATCTTAACAAAAGATGAGCCGTTCCAATTCCATATCTGTTTAATATGAGTGCGTGCCCCAGCAATAAAGTAAATAGTTATCTCGTTTTCATGTCGCTCAATTAAAGGAGTGTGACCTCGAATGTGTTCCAATATTTTGGGTCCCCACATTCCACCGCGTTGATGGATTAAATAAAACCCAAGTACTGGCATATCAATATCATAATCATTTTTGAAAAATAATTTTCTAGTCTCAAATTTTTGCTCAACCATTCCCGCTTGTGTTTTTCCCATTACAGATACAGATAAGTCACCTTCAGATTCGCGAAATGTGTAGTCTTGAGCCAACGCGCTAGCTGTAAACAGCCAAATAATAGTTACTAGATATTTTTTCATTAAATACTCAGTTGGTAGAGATTATGTTTTAAAAACAATGACAAATTTATGGGTGTTTATTTTTATTTTATACTTTTTCGGTCGCAATGATGCCCAATTAATTTTTGTTGTAGCCATAGTTACCTCTGGAAAGTAAGACTTCTTTCCAGTAACTTTCACGATTTATTATTTCTTTGTCATCCGTTTTCATAGGGCGATACTCAAGTAATGATAGTTTGAAATTATTTTCTGCATATGAATAACCTTTATCGTTTATTATTGTAGTTAGTTCGTCATTCCATCCATGCCCAGTGCCAATATAGCAACTCCAACGTGACCAGAGCCCTGAGTCACCATATGCTGAACCTACATACTTTTTACCGTTACTTTTGTCAAAGATGACATAAACACCTTTAATATTTTTCAGTGCACCCAACCAATCAGGTTTCTGATTTTTGAAGATTAGTTTAAGTTCAGAAAAATCATGGTTGATATTTTCATAGCCTGGGAAAACAGCACCAGAATATGGCTGCTTGAGTATTTCAGAAACTACCATTTTTTCTATATGGTGCTCTAAGTAGAATGCTCTTCCTCGTGATGGTTTCTCTAGTTTTATCTTTAGCCTGCCAATAAAGTCAGAGTATTCAGTAAGCTCTTTAATCTCATAACTATGGCTGTTTGGTTTGTTATGTCTTTTCAAAACTTCATAAATTCCACCAAATAACCAGATGTCGTTTTCAGGATAAAAATCTATTAATGAAAACACATACTTTCTTGAAAATTCATTTTTGGAATTTCTCCATGTGTTCCATTCAAACCATTCTTTTTTGTTCCGGACATAAACATCGAGTGGCTGATTGTAACCATTCCATCTTGCTGCATGGAATTTGTATTCACGAGGGCTTTCAATTTTGATTATTGCCGATAATGGAATTTGATTCATATTCGCTCTACATCAAGTGGTATAACAGCTCAATATACGCAAAATAACACGATAATCATTCGAACTATTTCCACGTAAAAACAGCAAGATAGTTCAAATTCTTAATATTTACAATGATTTAAATCATCTCATTAAAAGTAAGTACGTGAAAGGCGCAAAAATTCCTGATAGTAAGCGAAATTTAGCAATTTCTCCTCTCTTCCATTTTGCAAACTGCCCTAATCCCGCATTGCAAAACGCAAATCCCAATATTTAACTACCAATACCAAAACCAACAAAGTAGTTATAAAACAGCAACTTAAATAGCCAATTAATCTTGGTACGCTCCCTGCAATCCAGTGTTACATAGTTCATAACCACATTTGAAAACGCAAAACAGCCATCAACTGGATAAGCAACTACAAGGAGTGCGATATGTTAAAGAGACAACGATTCATTCAATTATCGATGATCGCTTATAGCATTGTTGCGCTCAATTTAACGGGTTGTGTTAGACACTACTCAAGCGATTTAGATCGCGGTGACGAGCAGTTTTATGGTGCGATGGATAACTCAGGCGATAAGTTTGTGCATGAAGCGCCGCCAAGTGCAGATTTTTCTCGCGGTCTTGATTGTTTGCAATTACAAAATACCGCAGCGCCAGTTAACTACTACACCGACCAACCACTCAATTTAAACGCCGCTAATGATTTACCTGATATGCGCGTTGATCCTATTTTGGCGGAAGGTTTACTGCTTAGCCCAGGTGATTTAATCGAAGTGAATATCGAAGACGGCGAAGGTTTTTCTGGTCGTTATATTGTCGATAACAGCGGTGCGGTGAAGATTCCACAAATCGGCAAAATAGCGGCTGCTGGCGACACGACTAATACACTAGAAACAGAAATAGAATTGGCGCTAGTGCGTAACTATATCTTCCAACCTGCAACCGCTGCAGTCACTATTCAAGTGCTTAACTGGTCAGCGATTGAAGTATCGGTAGCTGGCGCGGTATTTCAACCGGGTCGTGTGCTTATTAACGATAAATTACCAAAAGCAACGCAAGAAGATCGCCTTGCGGCTGCTGGCGATTACTCACCGACCCGTTTGCTGTCAGAGGCACTTCGCGCCGCCTCAGGTATTCGCCCTGATGCAAAATTAGATCAAGTAATGTTGTTACGTAAAGGCTGGCAAGTACAGGTGGATATGACGGGCGTGCTGACTGGCAAGCTAGTAAAAGATTACCCATTGGTAGCTGGCGATCGCGTGATAGTGCCAAGCACCGGTTGTTTCCAACCACACCTTGTTAGACCGAGCCAAATTACGCCAAAAGGTTTCCGCGTATTTATGTCGAATCTAATCGACTCTGCCGGCGATAACACGAGTGCGGCGATTGGTAAATATTCCACTAGTCTGCCTTATGGCACGCGGTTATTACAAGCAGCGGTATCCGCCAACTGTGTTGGTGGTAAAGACTGGACTAACGCGCCGCGCCGCATTGTGCTTTCAAGCAAGAATCCGCTAACAGGGCAAATTCAAGTGATTGAACGCTCGGTGGAAAAACTACTTACTATGCCAAGCAAAAACAGCATCAACCCGTACTTGATGCCAAACGATGCCGTTGCTTGTTATGACTCTAATGTTACTAATCTACGTGATATCGCAAAGGCTATTGCCGAGTTGATAACACCGTTTAAGTTACTGTAGGTGATGATATGAAATATCCAATTGTCCCTTTAGATAGATTTGGTCTGATCCGTGCTCAAGTCTACCGCACGCTAAAACGCCCTTACTTGGTGGTTGCGATAATGTGTTACGTGTTAATTGGTCTGTTTACTGCATTATATCTCGCCAAGACACCTGTTTACACCAGTGATATGGAGTTGGTATTGCCTGGTACAGGTAACAGTTCAAGTGTGTCGCTTAATGATATTGGTGAGGTAGTCTCAAAAACTAATACGCCGTTCTCTGGCGGTGGTTTTAACCCACGTATTAATTACAAAGAAATGTTGTCAAGCCGCACTGTGATTGAGCGCGCGGCGGACAGCTTGCAAATTTCACCTGTTGATTTTGGCCGTGCAAAAATAAAGCTAACCGAACAAACGTCAATTATCACACTGCAAGTCAAAGGCAGCAGTCGCGAACAAGCGCAAGCCAAAGCGTTTGCGCTCTATCAGTCGTTTCAACAAGAGCTAGATAATTTACGTGCTGATGAAGTATTACGTCGCGATCAAAGTATCAAGAACATTCTAGGTCAATATCAAGAGCGCATGAACGATACCCGCAATGCAATTGTCGATTTTCAACAACGTTCAATGCTTGTATCAAGCGATCAAATGGATCAATTAATTCGCACATTATCTGGCGTCAAAGAAAAGCATCTTTACACCAGCGCCGAGGTGCAAAAACTAAAAGAGTACATCAATCAATTGAGTGAAGAATTAGGTGTGTCGCCGCGTCATGCAGGCCAAGCATTTACGTTGCAATCTGATATTGAGTTTCACGCCTACGCTCGCGAGCTATCTACGACGGTGAGTACGCTAACTGAATACAGTGCGCGCTGGGGTAAAAAGCACCCTAAAGTGGTTGCTCAACAAAACCGCTTGCAGTTAACTCGCAATGCCATTGCTAATCGCTCACGTGAAATCTTTGGTATTGATTCTGCGGCTATTTTTACCAGCTTAGATTTAGAATTAACGCCAAAACGCGCGCAATTATTTGCTGATCTCATCGATGGCTTTGCCAATTTACAAGGCCAAAAATCGATGTTAATTGACCTCGCTCGCTCTATCAGTCGCATGACAGATCAACTCAAAGTTTATTCGCGTGAGGTGATTGAACTAGAGCGTTTAGAGCGCGAATTTAATATGGCCGAAGCTATCTTTACCTCGGCTGCAGGCCGTATCGAAGCAAGCCGTGCTGATATATTTGCGTCATATCCCGTGATTCAATTACTGGCTAGTCCTTCTTATCCAGTGCTTAAAAGTAGTCCACGCACATTAATTGCGTTTATCGCCGCCTTCGCAGGCATCTTCTTCGTCACCTTAGGATTAATCATCATATGGCAACGTGCACACTTAATCGAAATACTACTGAAGAAAAGCTAGTGTGGTATGCCATGGTGCTTACTTACCCTTGCTTTGCTATCGGTGCCTTATATGTCTCTGGCTCAGTGATTGGCTGGATGATCTTTGGCGTAGCCATGTTGCGCTGGTATATCAAAGGTATCGACAGTTCAGCGTATCTACCTAGCATTGTATGGCTGTGGATTGGCGGCGGCTTGGTATTGCTGCTCGCTCTATTCATTGCGCACGCTAACTGGGAGTTAGGTTTTGGCAAAACCATAAAATCAACGATTGGTTGGGCGAAAGGCTGGGCATTATTGCCGCTATTTCTTTTCTTAGGCGCTATGGTCAACATTAAGCGTGAAATCATTATTCGCGCCGCATGTATTATCGCCATACATTCACTATTCTTCGGTGTTATTACGGTTGCCGCTTACATTGTGAAGCTTCCAGCGGACTTATTTGTATCACCATTAAAAGTAATTGGCGGTCCGGGTCCTGACTTTTTCACCGTTAGTTTTTACGGTCTCAATCCAGAAACGGGCATGGGTCGCTGGCGCTTTTTCGCTCCATGGGCACCTGCTGCTGGTTTTATGGCGTGCATGTTATTAATTTTCTGTAGCTTAGAAAAAAACAAAAGCTACAGAAATTGGGGCATCGTTGGCTGTGTTGTGATGTGTCTACTGTCGCAATCGCGCGCTGGCTGGGCCATTTTCATTATGCTTATTCCAATGCTGATGTTCCTTGGCAAAATCAAAAGCCCACTGATGCTAATTATTATCGGCTTGGTAACTTGCTTATTTTTACTGGCAGCAGAAGTGATTTACGACTGGATTTACACCTTGTATTCAGACATTAAAGCCGCACGCCCAGATTCAACGCGGGTACGCAGCGCACTGGCAAACATTGCGGTGCAACGCTGGGAAACCCAAGCGCCGATTTGGGGACATGGCATTGTCGAGCGCGGCCCTAAAATTGTTGAATTTATGCCAATTGGTACTCATCACAGCTGGTACGGTCTGTTATTTGTCAAAGGTATTGTCGGGCTTCTCGCATTAGCAATTCCACTGCTGTTTACTGCGCTATATCTACTGCTAACTAGTTATCACTCACCAATGTCGCCAAGCGCATTTTGTATGGTGATGGTGCTGGTGTGTTATTCGTTTTTTGAAAACCTAGAAATTCTCGCCTACCTCTATTGGCCTGCACTGCTATGGATTGGCATGGCTCTAAACCCAAAAAAATCAGGAGTTCACTATGCATATTAAACAAAAACAAAGCAATCGCTTAAAGCAATATGATAGTTATGTCGTTGGTTACTACGGCATGCAAAACAGTGGTGACGATGCCTTAATGTATTCAACATTATGGGGCGCTAAACACATGTTAAATCACAAACGCATCAGCTTAGGACTTTACGGTGTGCCAGATAAAGGTTTATTGGTCAGTCATCAGTTTCCTTTGCATCAACAACAGGCGTTTCCCGGTTACAACAGGTTGACTCACTATCGCGCTGCATTGCAAAGTAGTAATGTGATTTTTGGTGGTGGTTCAGTGTTACATAGCGAATCAGATATCAATCTTAAACGTCACATGCTTAAGTTAGCGTATGATCGAAAATCTCGTGCTGTAGGCGTGAGTTTAGGCCCTTTTGCCAATGTCGCCGCAGAAAAAGCCTGTGCTCTATTTCTCAATGAGTGCCCTTTTGTTGGCTTGCGAGACAAAGAAAGCCTTGCCATAGCCCAAGCTATTGCGCCACAGGCCAACGCTAAACTGACCTTTGATTTAGCACCAACCTTGCTTTATAGCACTCAAGTACCTGTACCTAAGGCGCGTCGTGGTATCGCCCTTGCCTTGTGCCCGGTTGCCGTTAATGCTTTTGGCGAAGTGGATATTCACGCCGAGCGTGAACGCATAACTCAGATCGCGCGTTTAATCGAAACCCTTTATCACCAAACAGGTGAGCCAATTACCCTATTGACCTTTAACGGCCACTGCCAACTTGGCGATGGGCAAATCAATCACGCCATCTTTAACAAGCTATGTGGAAAATTACCGTTAGTCGTTAAGCCTTATGACAATAATCCGTTGGCGGTGCTCAAGGATCTTGGCCAATATCAAGCCATCATTAGCATGCGCTTACACGGCTCTATCCTTGGCTATCTGGCGCAAACGCCAGTGATATCTATTAACTATCACAGTAAATGTACAGGCTGGTGTCAACAAATCGGTTTAGCCGATAAATATCAATACAGTGCCGATGAGTTTTCTATTAGTGCTATTTCTCAACGTATTAATGACGGTCTTAAGCAAGGTTTTACAGCGCCGCAACTATCCGTTGAAGATGCGCTATCTCAAACCCTATTAAATTGGAGTAATGATTATGAATAAGCCACAATTTAGCGTTGTTATTCCGCTTTATAACAAAGAACAACACATAATTAGAACCCTTAACAGCATTGCCAAACAGTCATATGCGGCAAATGAAATTATCGTCGTTGACGATGGTTCAACAGATAATGGCCCGCAACTGGTGAGTGAATGTAACATCGACAATGTGACCTTGGTGCAGCAAAACAACGGCGGTGTTTCCAGTGCCAGAAATACGGGGATTTCGCTCGCTAAACATGAGTTTATTGCTTTTATCGATGCCGACGATCAATGGCTGCCATTGTATCTTGAGGAAATCGCTAATTTGGTGGCTAAGTTTCCGCAAGCGGGTGTTTATGCAACCCATTATCAAGTTATCGAGCCGGGTAATAAATACGTCGATGCCAAAGTCAATCTCAAAAACGTCGATCCAACTGGCGAGCTGCTTGATGATTACTTTGATGTGGCTTCAAAAGGCGATTTGCCATTTACGATGTCATCAATTACGGTGCGCAAATCACTGGTGAATAATATTGGAGACTTCCCATTAAACGAACCGATGGGGGAAGATCAAGATTTCTTTTCACGTGCGGCAATGGCCAGTGATATTGCCTATTCACCGTCAATTCAATCGCTGTATCATCGTGATGCTACAAACCGCGCTTGTCACTTAAACGTGCCGCATCAAGAATGTCCGTTTAGTGTGCGCGTGTCTCATCAGGCAATGAGCGCTAATCGCTCGCAAGCAAGTAAAGTAACTATGCTTAGATATAGTGCGGCTCATTTATGTCATATAGCTAAGCTAAATATCATGGGGGGACAATTTTCACGAGCTAGAGCTTTATTAAGCGATCCGCGCTGTAAGCTCAAACCGAAACATCGTTATGGTTTATTAGTTTTGTCGTGGATAAAACAAAGCATGACACTGGGTCAGCGCTTTAAAAAACGACTTAGCTAACAACGGACTCTATCAGGGGTAACAAGATTGTAAAGGTTGTCCCTTTTTCTTCTTCACTTTGGACCTTAATCGTGCCGCCATGCTTATCGATAATACCAAATGAAACTGACAGTCCCAGTCCTGTACCAACGCCGACTGGCTTGGTGGTATAGAATGGGTCAAAGATTTTTTTCATCACTTGTGGAGACATTCCCCGACCATTATCTTGCACCTTAATAATAATCCACTCACTGTTCTTAAGCGTTGTTTGGTAGGTTCGAATATCTAGCTCACCATTTTCTTCACAGGCGTATGATGCATTTAAGAATAGATTCATCAATACCTGAGTAATTTCACCGCCATGGCATAAAATATTAGATAATGTTCCATATTCTTTATGGACCTTCATCGTATATTTCAATTCACTCCACACGACTTTAAGTGCTTCATCGATAAGTTCATTGATGTCACAGGGTTCTTTTTCTAACTCGCCACTATGACTCACTTTTTTAAGGTTAGCGACAATCGCACTCACGCGATTGAGTCCTTTAACACTGTCCCCCAGTAAAGATTCAATGTCTTCACAAATAAAATCAATATCTTGATCTTGGCGAAGCCCTTGATACTTTACTAAGAAGTCTTGCGCAGTCATATTGGCAAGCGATCCCATGACGAGCTTATCTAGCGCTAAAATACTCTCAAGGTAGTCAGAGAGTGTATTTAGGTTACTCAAGCTAAAACCGATAGGATTATTGATTTCATGGGCAACACCCGCCGCAAGTTGACCAATCGATGCCATTTTCTCTGATTGAACAAGCTTATCCTGTGCTTCTTCAAGCGCAGCTACCGTACTTTCAAGTTTTACCACATTATCGTAGAGACTGCGGGTCTTATCATCAAGTAAGGACTCAGCCATTTGACGAGCCTGACGTTCTCTTTCATAAGCGGCTTTGTAAGCATTTTCTTCAGACATAAATTATCCAACGAATTTAACGATTAATTTGCAACTTTGCGCACCATCATGCATACACTGTGGATGACCAATTTCTATTTTTTCATCGAACTGTTTCGCAGCACCGAAAATCAAACCAATACTCGCATGGCATAATTGACGTTTAGAGCTGTAATACATAATAAGCTCACCATTAGGGCCGTCTTCATAATTAAACGTCGGTAGGTAGGAATCAGGATTTAAACGTTTAACTTCGACATGAATTACATCTTCAATGGCCAACAAAAAGTCACGTAAGTTATCAATTTTTGATACATCAACAGGGCTGTTCTTATAGAGAATATCAAACAAATATTGGCCAAAAGCCTCAACGAGTTTTTCGGCTGGAATGCCTGTTTTCTCAGACAGTGCAACCACCATATTAATCAGTTCACTGTCTTCGTATTGCGCCCCAGAAGTATAAATACCCTTTGACGTGGGACTGGTTTTATCAATGAGCTCATTCCACTGTTCCATCCCCATTTTTTCGATAATCATGTCTGAAAATGCTGTAAAAATAGCGCCTTGCATAACTCTCTCCCTGTTTAAACGATAACTTTATTTAAGCAATAAATAACGTGATTTTTGTATCATAGTTGTCTTCGTATTTACGCAGCTTCTCTATCATTGGTGCTGTGATCTCTTGGCCTGCAGTGAGCATAATATTGCCATTGGTAAGCACTAAATCTTCAAGTAAGGTATCACCAATCTTTAATCCTTCAATCCCAACACTGTATTCAATATCTTCACCAAAATCGCTGCGTTCATTCATCACCGAAAATAGTGCACTAACCACGACTTTGTCATACCAAGTATCAGCCCGTGACATTAGCCAGGCTTTAGCATCAGCCACCGACATAAGCTGTTTATTCTCTTTACCTGCAATTAGAAAGTCGAAGTCTTTCACTACACGAATAATTCGCGCGCCAATAGGAATGTCATCTCCCGCTAAATGATCTGGGACACCGGTGCCATCAACATTTTCATTTTGGTGTAAAATATTTTCAGTTAGCGCATCGAATCGAGACACACGGGCAACTATTTTTGCACCAATGACTGGGTGATGCATAAACTCATCGTCGAGCTTACCAGTACCGACGCCGACTTTAGCAATCACATCATCACTTAAGCCTACGGTGCCGATTTCATGCAACAAACCACAAAGATAAATACGACGACACGTTGCGTCATCAAGTGATAAATAACGCGCTATCCCTTTACATTGCAAAGCAACTCGTTTGTTATGCCCGGCGCCAAAGCCTGTGCGGTATTCAATGGTTGTCGACATCATGTCTAAGACATCATGTAACAACGAATTTTGAGATTTAAGCGCGTTCGACAACTTATTTTTACTTTGCACCAGAGCGGCAGTGCGCTCAGTGACTTTTTGTTCAAGCGTATGATTAAACTGAGTAAGTCGATCATTAGCATCACTTAATTGTTCATTAAGCACTCGTGTTTGCTTCTTGAGAAGGTAATGTTCTGAGACTTGGCTTAACAATAATTTAAGTTCTTGATTTTCCCATGGCTTACCAATATAGGTATAGATGCCACCGTCATTAATCGCCTGAATCGTCGTTTCCATGTCACTATAACCAGTGAGCAAAATACGAATCGCATTGGGCTGAATATCTTTTGCGTTGGTGAAAAACTCTGCACCATTCATTATTGGCATCCGCATATCTGAGATAATAATATCGATAGGATGTTCACGCAGATAATCAAGCGCAGATGGGCCGTCAGTGAAACTGACAATGTTGTAATCTTTACGCAGCAAACGTTTCAGTGAATTAATAATATCCTGCTCATCATCAAGCAAAAGTAAATTCAAACGCAGCGCAAGTTCAGTCTCTTGTATGCTCATAAATTCCCTCTCCTGTTGTGATCTAGTCATTCATTGAAAAGTACACAAAACATACTCTAGATATATCGCTAATTAGTTGGCAAGTAAAGAAAAAAGTAATAAAAAAGCCGTACTTTTTCAAGCACAGCTTTCATTTTCAAATCGTAAATTTGCTCACTATTTTTTTGTGGCAAACATCTCGATAATACTTGAGAAGTCTTTAGTGCCATTCCCACCATTGCTGTGCATTGAATACAAGCTTTGAGCCATTGCGCCAAGTGGCGTGCTCGACTTAGACATTTGAGCCGCTTGCGCCGCCAAACCTAAATCTTTAAGCATTAAATCAACCATAAAACCGCCTTGATAATCATTACTCGCAGGGGTTGACTCCATCACACCGGGAACAGGGTTATAAAGCTCTAAACACCAGTTACGGCCTGAGCTTTTTAGCATAATGTCTGATAGTACTGCTGGATCTAAGCCATTATCCATACCCATTTTTAATGCTTCACTTGTGCCGGCCATTAACACTGACAACAACATGTTATTACAAATTTTGGCAATTTGACCAGCACCTACTTCACCGGCTAAAAATATGTTTTTTCCCATATCATCAAGCACTGTTTTAGCGCGTTCAAAGTGCTGCTCAGTGCCACCACAAATAAAGCTTAATGTGCCAGCAGCCGCGCCAGCAACGCCGCCAGATACTGGCGCATCCATGAATGCAATGCCTTGCTGTGCTGCTTGAGCAGCGACAGTTTTCGCGCTATCAGCATCAATGGTACTAGAGTCAATCAACAGCGTATCTTTGTTAACAACACTCAGTAAACCGCTTTCGCCTAAATAAACCATTTTCACATGCTTACCTGCTGGCAACATGGTCACTACAAAGTCTTTATCTGTCGCGGCTTCATTTGCACTAGCTGTTGACGTAGCGCCATGCTGTACAACGCTATTCATTGCATCACTGCTTAAATCAAACACACTCACGTCATGGCCGGCTTTTGCTAGGTTGATGGCCATAGGCCCACCCATATTTCCTAGGCCAATAAATCCTACTTTTGCCATGATTAGGCTCCTTTTAGCTTTAGTGGATGAGATGAGTCATCCCAAATTGGATTAAATAGTTCGTTAATAAGCGCATCATCTACGCTCTCTACATCACTGAATTTCCACGCTGGTTGATTATCTTTATCAATTAACAATGCGCGAATACCTTCTGCAAACTCACCAATCTCACCACTTAACACAGAAAGTTGTAATTCGAGTTTAAAACATTGTGCCAACGATAAATCTTTACCAGCAGCAAGTTGACGCTCAAGAATACGCGCTGACAGTGGGCTACCGTTAACCATTGAACGTTTGGCGCGTTTTAACCAGCTATCATCATCGCCCCATGAGGCAATTTTTTGCATTGTTTGGGCCAACGTTGTTTGATTAACGGCCTCGTCAATAACAGCTTGATGAGCAGCAATATTGCCATTAGGCATTTGCTCATAAATCGTTTTTTCAAGATTCATTACACAATGACTCACTAATTGGCGATTAACATCGCGATCAATGGTCCAGCTTTGCTGTGTCAATGCGTCGATTAACTGAGCTTTCTGCTCATGCAACAAAAAGTGATCGGCGAGTTTTACTTGCAAACAATCAGCAGCATTCATTTGCGCCGCGGTCAGTCCAAGAAATAATCCCAAATTGTCAGGCATTTGGTTTAAAAAATAAGTGCCGCCAACATCAGGGTACAATCCAATGCTGATCTCAGGCATAGCAACGCGCGATGATTCAGTCACGATGCGGTGACTGGCGCCTGCGAATAGTCCTAATCCACCACCCATGACATATCCATTGCCCCATACCACAATAGGTTTACTATAAGTGTGAATGGCATAATCTAGGCTGTACTCTTGCACAAAAAATTCTTGAACAAAGGGCTGACGTTGACCAGGGTTATCTTTCATTGCGTTGTACAACTCAACAATGTCACCACCAGCACAAAACGCTTTATCACCCATACTATCTAGGACGATAGCAACCACAGTTTCATCTTGCTCAAATCTTGCTAGCGCTGGTAGCAATGAATCGATCATCGCTTGGTTTAACGCATTAAGGGATTTTTCACTATTTAGAGTCGCCTGAATAATGTAATGCCCATCTCCTGTTTCATGAGCATTATAAATAACGGCGTTATTAGCATCCATTAGCTATTTGTCCACTGCGGTTTGCGCTTTTCAAGAAACGCATTCACGCCTTCTTTTTGATCATTTGAATCAAATAGTGCGACGAATTTTTCACGCTCTAAAGGCAATGCGCTATTGATTGAACCATCACGGCCCATTTGAATAAGTGATTTACACGCTGTTACGCTCACCGGCGATTGCTTAGCCGTTTGTTTAGCCAATTTAAGCGCTGCTTCTAACACACCACCTTTTTCAACAACTTCCTCGACCAAACCAATTTGCTCAGCTTTTTGGGCAGTGATTCGTTCACCACATAAAATCATGCGTTTTGCCCAACCTTCGCCCACTAACAAGCTAAGGTTTTGTGTGCCACCAGCACACGGCAATAATCCTACCGCTGCTTCTGGCAGTGCCATTTGAGCTTGTTCTTCGGCAATGCGAATATCACATGCAAGTGCAACTTCTAAACCGCCACCCATTGCATAACCATTGATCGCCGCAATAGAAACACCTCTGAAATTAGCCAGTGTTTCAAATGCTTCACCAAAGACTGTTGCCATCGTTGCAGCAATGCCTTTATCGCCACTTGCAAAAGCGTTTAAATCGGCGCCAGCGCTAAAGAATTTTTCGCCTTCCCCAGTGATCACTAACGCATAGATTTCTTTATCATCATTTAATTCGCGCACCATATCACGCAGCAACGTTAAGCTTTCTTTTGTCCACGTATTTGCAGGCGGATTCGCAATAGTAATGACCGCGGTATGTTCTTGTTTTGATAATTGTAATAACTGAGTCATAAACACTTCCTATTTAATGTCGTCATAAAAAAAGCGCCGTTATCAACCGATAAGACGCTTTGTTTTAGTTTTTATAGCATTTCTACCGCGATGGCTGTTGCCTCGCCGCCACCAATACATAAGCTTGCAACACCTTTGCTTAAGCCTTTATTTTTAAGCGCATGAAGCAATGTCACAATAATTCGAGAGCCACTTGAACCCAGAGGATGGCCAAGGGCACAGGCGCCGCCATTAATGTTAACTTTGCTATGATCTAACTCTAGATCTTTCATTGCTAACATAGTCACCATGGCAAACGCTTCGTTAATTTCATATAAATCAACATCATCTGTCGACCAACCAGCGCCCGCTAACACTTTATTCATTGCGCCAACAGGAGCAATCGTGAATTCACTTGGGTGCTGCGCGTGAGTTGCGTGGGCTTTAATCGCTGCAAGCGGTGTTAAACCGCGCTTTTTAGCTTCACTTGCAGACATAATCAATAGCGCTGATGCGCCATCTGAAATAGAGCTAGCGTTAGCCGCCGTAATAGTACCGTCTTTTGCAAAAGCAGGACGTAAACTAGGGATCTTATCAACACGGGCATTACCTGGTTGTTCATCAATACTGACAACCGTATCTCCACGACGAGAGCTAATAGTCACAGGAACAATTTCGTTTTCAAATGCACCAGAATCGATAGCTGCGTTAGCACGTGATAATGATGCTATTGCGAAATCATCCATTTGCTCACGAGTAAATCCAGTATCATCACTAGTTTGCTGAGCAAAACAGCCCATTGCTTTACTTGTTTGAGCATCTTCAAGACCGTCTAAAAACATATGATCTTTAACTTCGCCATGTCCCATACGCATCCCATGACGTGCTTTTGGTAACATATATGGTGCAAGACTCATACTTTCCATACCACCAGCAACAACTACATTTGCACTGCCCGCTTTAATAAAATCATGAGCCATCATCACAGCTTTCATGCCTGAACCACAAACTTTGTTTATCGTTGTACACACAGTATCTAATGATAAATCAGCTTGTAATGCCGCTTGACGAGCAGGTGCTTGACCTAAACCAGCCGGTAATACACACCCCATAATTACTTCGTCAACGTCTGTTTTCGCTAAACCTGTTGAATCCATTAGCCCAGCAATAGCAGCGCTACCTAAGGTTGGTGAAGCCACTTGACTCAGCGAGCCACCAAAGCCCCCCATTGGGGTTCGTAAGGCTTGTACGATAACGATTTGTTCTTGATTGCTCATAATTAGCTCCGATAATTTAACGGCAACACGATGTAAAAATTATCATGTTAGAAAATTGATAATCGATACATTACCCTAAGATACCGTTGACGCCAACGTAAACTTTAGTACAAGTCAGAATTAATTATTGGAGATAGGTGTAAAGTTGAGATGACAGTTAGTTGTTAAAACGAATAACAAAACCTTGTTCATCACGACGAGCTTGGTTGGAAGCGCTACGAAGATTATTTAATCTAGCGTTTAAGGTATCACTGCTTGATATTTCAACTATTGAAATATCCGTGTATATAACACTCAAATGAAGTGTTTGCTGTTTGAGACGAGCAATTGTTTTAGGTCTAAATGGCGTTGTAACACATTTTAAATAAGTCACCGTATCTTCAGAGCTACGCGGAAATACAATCAGTGCAAAAGTATCATCGTCATAACGAAAAAGAATATCTGCCTCATTTTTTAACTCGGTCAATTTAGCAGCGGTAATTGCAAGTACTCTATCCGCTTTATCGACACTAAAGCTATGCTTTATCATCGCTAATTCATCAATACTTATTAAGGCTAATGATACGTTGTTATTTTGTGGCTTATTTATCTGGCTGTCATTATCTAATTCAGACTCAATGCCTTGTAGAGTCAATAAACCTGTTAGCGCATCATATTTATCAGCTGTAATTACGGATAAATAATGACGGCGCATATACATCGATGTAGCGACAACAACGCCAATCAACATGAGCAAAGCAATCGCATACGTCAAAAATGCCTTTAACCTTATTATCTCTTCATCAATGGTGATTCGTTGTGCAACAAGTTTATCTAATCGACTTTGCAATTTATTATTGGCACTAGCAAACTGCGCATTTAAATGCGCAAGCTGATTCTCATTAACAGCTTGGTCATAGCTATCTTGAAAAGATATCGCTCGATTAAGTTCTTCAACCGCTAATTGATGATTACCTTGTTGCTTCGCAATCATACTTTTTAGTCGATGTAGCGTGGCTAAATCACTCGTTAAATCATATTCAAAGAAAACGTCATACAACTGTGTTACTAATGCATTGCCTTGATTTAACTTCCCTTGATTAATATAGGATTCCGCCAACAAAAGTTGTGCTTGACGATAATTAAAATCAGCACTTATGCCACTCATTAATTCAAGCGCTTGAGATAAAATAAGCTCTTCGTTAACATAATCTTTTTGTTCTTTATAAGGAAAAGACTCCATCACTTTAAATAAATTCAAAACTGATACATCACCTGCTTTCTGGCAAGCAGCTCTCGCAGAATTTAACAACTTGGAGAATTCAACGTAATCCTTTTGAACAATTAACCAATAAATTGTGCTATCAAGCACATTACATTTGAGCGCATCATCATTTGTTCGACTTGCAATAACTTGTGCTTTATCTAACCAATATTTTGATGTTTTGAAAGTTCCCGCTTCAATATTTAGCTCCGCAGCCACTAAAAGAATATTGACCCAATCCACCAATGGAACCTCTTCTTCTGACAATTGATCTGCGTAGTTTAAATACTGAAACGCTTGAACATAATCGCCTAAAATCTGACTTAACTGAATCGCATATTTATAATACAACACCAAATATTTAGGTGGCATTTCTTGCGGCTTCATTGCGTCAATTTTGCTTTTTCCTTCCTCATATTTTCCTGCGATGACAGTCAACTTCAAATCAACAAATGCGTATTGTATTTTTAATTCAGGGGATAGCTCATCTGCTGAAATCTCTTTCAGCAGTTTAAATGCCTGAGCACTATCCGAATAAGCAAGCTCTCCAGCTCTGCGAATGTTTTCACTAATGTTGTCTTTCAATGGTTTTTCGGCATTTGACTTCGCTTGAACATTAAACAAAACCGAAAATAAAATGAAGAAATAAAGAATATACTTCATCGCTTTAACCTACTAATAGCAATAAATATCAAACTAATTAAGCCAATAATCGCAAGAAAACCGATACCAACAAGTAAGAAGCAGTAATTACTTTCACTTTCTTTACTTCGTTTAATAGCTCGCTTTTCTTGTTCAATTGCCCGTTCTAATCGTTGCTTATTTTCACTGATCCGAAACGTCAAAAAAGAAACATTATCGCTACGTTTGTTTTTTTCCAGCTTTGCTTTGTCTTCAACAAAGGATTCTAAAGCCTTCATTGCATTATCTAATTCACCAATGCGTTGATAGTACTGAGCACTTAATTGATGAAACTCGATTTTTTGCTTTGGTGTAGTTTTAGTTTCTAGTAGCGCTTCTATCGTTTGCAACGTTGACGCGGCATGGGGTAAGTTACCTTTCATCAAAGCAACTTCGACACTTAATAAATATGTATCAACAAGACGATTAACAATATGCTGAGACTGAAATATTCGCGCTGCTTTTTCCAGATATTGTGCAGTTTGTTGGTTCACTTTGTTACGCGCAATATCAACAGCGGCCAATTGATAAGAACTGTCTGCAGCGACAATACCAAGATGTTCAATCAAACAATTTTCAGCCGTACTTTCATACAATTGTGTATTTGATTTTGGCTTATTCTTAGTAATCAAAGATTGTAGATTTAGGTTAGCTAACTGGCAAAATTCCCGAGCACTGAACTTGTCATTTTGAAGTGATCGTAATTGAATAAGAGTGTTAGAGAATAAATTGAGTTCATTCGCATTAAAATAAATACGTGCATAAACAAGCAAATAACTAAATTGTGGGTTATCCAACACGCTCGGACTATCAGCTACTTTTAAGCGGTTTAAATAATCCATCGCACCAACACCATTAAATTGATGAGCAAGGTTAAGCGCATTCAAATAGTAAAAATAGGCCAATTCATTACTAGACAGTATTTTATGATTAACCGCTGTTAACTGCTCGTTAGCGTGTTCAAAAGCACCCTGCACAATGGCGAGATGAATACGTGCTAGTTTACGGTCAGCATTTGATAAACGCTCAATTGAAGGAGAGTGCTGATGATCTGTTGATAATTGTTTGATGGCTTGAACAGGAAAATCATTAATGAGCTGCTCAAACTTGTAGTCGGACGCAAATACCCACGAAGGACACCACATCAAACAACAAACCAGCCAAAAACGTTTAATAGAAAAATAACTCAACGAACAACTCAATGATAATAAGAACGATAATCACCTAATGATGATTAGGCGGCAATTATAGTGTCATTATCAATTAATGCTAGTGAGACTTTTCTAAAGTGTGTTATTCCCACGGTGTTCTGCGGTGCAAATGTGATAAATCAAACGGCGTAATTTGATAGACGTAGTAATTTAGCCAATTAGACACTAACAAATTTGCATGACTACGCCAGCAGCCTTTTGGCGCTTGCAAAGGATCATCAGCTGGAAAATAGTTGTTTGGGATATCAGGATTTAACCCCGCTGTATCATCACGCTTAAACTCATCCCCCAACGTAGTGACATTGTATTCAGGGTGTCCCAAAACAAATAAGCGTCGTCTGTCTTTGCTAACAACAAGATATGCACCAGCCTCTGTTGAGTCCGCTAAAATATCCAAATCAGGATGCGCTCTAAGTTCATCAACATTCATTTGAGCAAGTCGCGAATGAGGTACCCAAAAGTCATCATCAAAACCACGTAACAAAGGATCATGCGATTGATGCCGATGATGTAAAAATACGCCGGCAATTTTACGCTCGCGAATATATCGCTTAATGTCGTACAGATGATAAAACGCCGCATGGGCAGCCCAGCACAAAAAGAGCGTTGATGTCACATGTTGTGTCGACCAATCGAAAACCGCCGTAATTTTTTCCCAGTAAATCACATCATCAAAATCAACATCACCTAGCGGCGCGCCAGTAATGATAAGCCCATCGAAATTGCGCTCTTTAATATCCTCAAAGTCACGATAGAAGTCATTCATGTGATCTTGCGGCGTATGTTTGGAAATATTGCTATGAATTCGTAAAAACTCAACATCTACCTGTAACGGCGTGTTGGCTAATAAGCGTAAGATTTGAGTTTCCGTTTCAATTTTATTGGGCATTAAATTGAGTAATAACACCTTCATTGGCCGAATTTGTTGGCTAAGCGCTCGGCTTTCACTCATTACAAAGATATTTTCTTCTTGTAATTCATCCTTTGCAGGTAACTTATCTGGAATATTAATCGGCACAACAAACTCGCTTCAATTTATTAGTCAACGCAACATCATGTAGACAATTTAACCCAAAGGCATCTAGACGTCTAGATGTTTATACGTTTTATCTAAAATTACTAATATTTTATACACATCTGCTTACGACAAATATCAGATGCTCCATTGACTCCCAACCAGTGTCTCGCTAAGTTAGCCTGTGAAAAATTCTAATAACAACACAATCAACGGATTTAGTTATGAAAAAAACTGCAATTGTCACTGCTTCACTTGCCACTTTGGCGTTAAGTGCGTGTCAGTCGACACAAGAAACCACGAACGTCACTAAACCAGATAGCGATTATCTTTGGCTTGAAGAAGTTCAAGGTGAAGCCCCTTTAAACTGGGTTGAAACTCAAAATAAAAAAGCATTTTCATCGTTAAAATCTAATGCTGTTTATCAGCAAAGTTATGATGCAAACCTAGCGCTACTTAACTCAAATGATCGTATTGCTTACGCATCTCAACGCGGTGACTACCTGTATAACTTTTGGACTGACAAAAATAACCAACGTGGTTTATATCGCCGTACAACCTTAAGTGAATATCAAAAAGACAACCCGACTTGGGAAACGGTATTAGATATTGACGCTCTCGCTGCAAAAGATGGCATGAGCTGGGTTTACAAAGGCATGGATTGTTTATACCCAGATTACAATCACTGTTTAGTGAAATTGTCACCCGGTGGCAGCGATGCTGTTGTCGTCCGTGAATTTAATATGGCGACCAAATCATTTGTTGAAAATGGTTTTAAACTGCCTGAAGCGAAAAGCTCAATTAGCTGGCGCGACGAAAACTCTGTATTCGTTGGCACAGATTTCGGCGCAGGCAGCTTAACCGATTCTGGTTACCCTGGTGTGGTAAAGATTTGGCAGCGTGGCACGCCATTATCTAGCGCAAAACAAGTTTATAAAGCTGATAAGACTTCTGTGTCAGCCTCTGGTTTTGTCATGCGCGACGGCAAGAACAGCCTAGACATGATTTATGATGGGACTTCATTTTACTCACGCGCTATGTATATCCTACAAGGCGACAAACAAGTAAAACTGCCTATCCCAAAAGATGCTAGCTTAAGTGCTTTTTTAAATGGTGATATCTTCATTCAACTAAAGAGCTCATGGACAGTAAACGGCAGCACATTCAAGCAAGGCAGTGTTATATTTGCCCCTGTTGATGACGTTTTAAAGGGAACGGCTAACTACAAAACGCTTATTACGCCAACGGCGAGTTTAGCAATCAATTCAGTACAGGCCACTAAATCTACGCTGTTAGTGACTGTATTAGATAACGTGAAATCAAAAGTGCTGCGTTTTACTAACGATGCTGGACAATGGGAAAGCACGCCTGTTGATATCGATGACAAAGGTAATATCAGCGTATTTAATACCAACGAAAGCACTGATGATTTCTTCTTAAATTACACCAGCTTCCTCAAGCCTTCTACGCTGTATAAAGTCAGTGGTGAAACAGGAAAACTGACCCAATTAAAAGCACAAAAATCACAGTTTAACAGCGATGATTTAGTGACTCACCAATATTGGGCAACGTCTAAAGATGGCACTAAAGTTCCTTACTTTGCCATCATGAAAAAAGACATTGAGTTAAACGGTAAAAATCCTACATTGCTATACGGGTACGGCGGTTTTGAAGTATCACTAAAACCATCTTACAGCGCGTTACAAGGTAAAAACTGGTTAGAAAAAGGCGGTGTGTACATCCTATCCAACATTCGTGGCGGTGGTGAGTTTGGCCCAAGCTGGCATCAAGCAGCGCTTAAGAAAAATCGTCATAAGGCCTATGAAGATTTTGAAGCCATTGCGATGGACTTAATTGATCGTAAAATTACCTCACCTGATCACTTAGGTATTCAAGGTGGCAGTAATGGTGGTTTATTAATGGGCGCAGCGTTTACACGTCGTCCAGATCTATACAACGCCGTTGTTTGTCAGGTGCCATTACTTGATATGAAACGTTATACCAAGCTATTGGCTGGCGCTAGCTGGGCTGCTGAATATGGCGATCCAGACAATGCCCAGATGTGGGAATACATTAAAACCTATTCACCATTTCATAACTTAGATGCTAAAACAGATTACCCAAAAGTGTTCTTCACGACATCGACTAAAGATGACCGTGTACATCCTGGCCATGCCCGTAAAATGGTCGCTAAGATGCAAGATCTTGGACACGATGTTTACTACTACGAAAACACGGAAGGCGGTCACGCTGGTGCAGCTGACAACAAACAGCGCGCTGACATGTACGCTCTTATCTACAGCTATTTATGGCAACAACTTAAATAATCGTTAGATAAAAATAGCCGTAATAAAAAGCCGATTTAAGCAATTAAATCGGTTTTTTTATTTATTTTGGAGAAAGTTGTCACACATTATCGATTACTCGTGACTTAGTTAATGACCCTACTAATTATTCGGAGCAATCATGAAAAAAACAATTTTCTCAGTCGCACTAACAGCAGCAAGCGTGCTACTCACATCCAACTCAATGGCGTCAGAAACCCAATGCCTTAACGCAAACGTGTCAGGTCAAGGCCAAGCCGTACTACTGTTACCGGGGTTTATTAGTGATGAATCGGTATGGACAGAGGTACGCAACGATTTAGCAAAGCAATATCAAGTTCACCAGCTATCAATCGCCGGGTTTGGAAAAAATAAAGCCTGCGGCCAAGCAAGCACTATCATGAGCGCAGTCAAAGGTGAGCTAGCAACTTACCTCTCAACAAATAAATTACAAAACCCAATTCTCATTGGTCACAGCATGGGCGGCTTATTAGCATTTGATACCTCCCTAAATCCAAACATCAACTTAAAAGCAGCTATTTCTGTTGATGGTTTACCATTCATCGGCCCTATTTTTACCCGCAACAATCAAACTACAGCGGATGATTTAACGCCACAAGCAACGGCCATGAAAACCATGTACCAACAAGCAACACCTGAGCAATTAGTTGCTTTTACCAAACAAGGCATCATGCTGCAAACTAACCAACCATCTCGCTACAACGACATTATCAACATGGCAAAACGCTCAGATCCAACAACCGCTGGTAGTGCACTACATTCTGTAATGACAACCGATCTACGGCCCAAACTAGCCAAACTAACAAATCCTGTGTTATTAATTGGCGCATCAGGTGCTTTTACCACTGATGCGCAACATCAAGCAGCCAAAGCAATGTACCAAGCGCAAATACAGCAAGCACCTCACGTAGAACTAGCGATGAATAGCAAAGGACATCACTTTTTGATGTGGGATCAAACCAATTGGTTAATTAACACGATCAAAACTTATATCTCACAACAGTCAGACGTCTAATAACGTTAAAAATATTGGGCTGATGATATCTCAGCCCTTAGTAAAAGGTGATTACCATGCATTCATCAACAACGCTAAACGAACAAACCCTACAATTAGCACGAGCAGGCGATAAACAAGCATTCTCAATACTTGTTAATTACCTCAACAACACAGTGCATGCAATTGCACTCAATATCACTCGTGACTTACAACATAGCCACGATGTTAGCCAGCTCGTATTTATCAAGGTATGGCAACAGCTCGATGAGTTAAAAACAAGCGACAGTCTTTTACCTTGGGTACGTCAAATTACCCGTTATACCGCCATTAACTTTGTGCGAGACAACAAACATCGCACCGAGTTAGCCAGCGATGACGCCACCATTGAATCATTGCTAGACGACGTGGTTAATAATCACGACCTCAATGAAAAATCGATGATTACAAGGCAACAAAATCAAGTCATTAATCACCTGATAGACCAATTACCAGATGAAAGTCGCGAAATCGTTTTACTCTATTATCGCCAAGAGCACGACAGCGCTGTTGTTGCCAACCTATTAGGATTAACCACAGTCACCGTCCGAAAAAGATTGCAACGGGTACGTGAGCAACTCAAAGAGCAGGTATTGGAAAAATACGGCAAAGTGCTCTTTGCAACGACGCCAATTGCCATTGATATTTCTCTAGCGCTCGCCACAAGTACAGCTTCCCCTCTTGCAGCCGCAACATTAGGAAGTCACGCCAGTATGAGCCAAAGCCATTGGTTGGGGAAATTAACCTACCTCTTAGGCGGCGCGATTATTGGTGCATTCTTTGGCGTGCTCGCCAATACTTTTGCGATTAACAAAACCATTAAGCATATCGATAATGATGAAGACATTGCCTCTCTCAAACGCTTAAAACGTCACGGTAACATTTGGATAATTGGCAGTGCCCTCGCCCTTACCGCGAGTTATCAATGGACACAAGGCTGGTTAATGCCTGTTATCACCTACGCATTATTCCTAATAGGGTTAACAGTTGTTGTGAATACGACTAACACAATCAGTCGCCAAAACCTTCAGCGCCAAGCGCCTAACGACCAACGGGCTAGAAAATTACTGTCACGCAGTCAATGGACCTGCAAATTGGGCTACTTATTGGGATTTGGCGGCGGTAGTGCAGGACTGCTCATAGGTTTATATCAAAATGGCCGCTTTGAACTCTTATTATAAATGATTCGAAGTGAGTGCTTGTCATTGCCCCAATGACAAGCGTCAAACTGAAAAATCACGCCTAGAAACATATTTTTACAACTATAGCTCGTATTCCCCCCTTGCCACTTAGTAACATTTGTTACATTATAACGCCCGATAGTATTTTCCAATTATGACAAAAACACACTTTGGAAAACTTTATTTCAACCTAGGAATGAAAATATGTTTAACAAAAATTTGCTAAAGGCAATTCCTTTGGCGTCAGCATTATTAGCTGGCAACGCGTTCGCTGATGAAGGCATGTGGCAACCACATCAATTAAAAGAAATTAGTGGCAAACTTAAAAAAGCAGGGCTTAAATTAGATCCGTCACAAATGGAAAACCTTGATCAGTTTCCAATGAATGCGATTATCAGTCTAGGTGGCTGTACTGCATCATTCTTATCTGACACAGGCTTAGCAATTACTAACCACCACTGTGCTTACGGCTCAATTCAGTACAATTCGACTGAAAAGAAAAATTTATTAAAACAAGGTTTTGTTGCTAAAGATAAATCTCAAGAACTTCAGGCAGCGCCGGGTTCTCGTATTTACGTGACAGAATCACTCACCGATGTTACTGCTAAGATTACCGGTTCGATTCCTTCATCAGTGAAAGGACAAGCTTATTTCAAAGCCATTGAAAAAAATCAAAAAGAACTCGTTTCTGCATGTGAAACCTCACAAGATTACCGCTGTGAAGTCTACAGTTTCCACGGCGGCCTAGAATATTTCCTCATTAAACAGCTATCAATTCGTGACGTGCGTTTAGTGTACGCACCACCATCGAGCATCGGTAAATTTGGCGGCGATACCGACAACTGGATGTGGCCACGTCACACAGGCGATTGGGCATTCTACCGCGCATACGTTAGCAAAGACGGTAAACCAGCAGATTATTCAGAAGACAATGTGCCATTTAAACCAAAAGCCTTCCTAAAAGTGAATGCCGATGGCGTTCGCAATAGTGATTACGTGATGGTACTTGGCTACCCAGGCCGTACCAATCGTTACCGCACCGTTGATGAAGTGGAAAACCAATTTACATGGGTGTACCCAACGTCTAAACAGTATCGCGAAGACTACATCAATATTATCAAAGACATTGCACCAGCTGGCAGTGACGCACGCATCAAATACGAAAGTACATTAGCAAGCCTAGCTAACTACGCTAAAAACTTTGGTTCGATGATCGAAAGTTATAACAAAGGCGACATGCTCGAGCGTAAACAAGCAGAGTTACAGGCACTGCAACAGTGGATCAACAGCTCTAAACAGCGTAAGAACAAATACGCCAAAGCATTGACCGAACTAAACACGTTAATTGCTCAAGGTAAAAAAGGTCAAGAACGTGATTTATTAATGGGTTACTTGGGTAGCACAAATATGATGAGCGTGGCCAAGCGTCTTTACCGTTTAGCCAATGAAAAAACTAAGTCTGATACTGAGCGTAAACAAGGTTATCAAGACCGTGACATGAACCGTTTCACTCAAGGTATGAAACGCGTAAATCGTCGTTACGACGCAGAGGTTGATAAGGCAGTTCTTGAGCACTTTATTGGTCTTTACGCACAGCTTCCTAAGAAAGAGCGCAACGCAACTTTTGACAAGTTCTTCGACATTAGCAAAAACTTCGACGCTAAAAAACTTGCGGCTAAGCTAAACATGATGCACAAAAACACCAAGCTTGATGAAGAAGCGACGCGTTTAGCATGGATGAATAAATCAGTAAGCGACTTTAAAAACAGCAACGATCCGTACATCCAATTTGCTGTGTCGCAATACGATAATGATCGCAAGTTAGAAAAGAAAGCTGAAGCATTATTCGGCAAACTAGCACAAGCTCGCCCTGCCTTCATGGAAGCAATGATTGCTTATAAGAAGAGTAAAGGCGAACCAGTCTATGCTGACGCGAATAGCTCACTGCGTATCACTTACGGCAACGTTATGGGATATTCACCACAAGACGGTATCACGGCAACACCATTTACGACATTGGAAGGCTTACTGGCTAAATACAAAGCAGGTGATGCTGAATTTGATTTATTCGACAACATTCGCAAAGCCATCGCTGATAAAAACTACGGTAAATACTACCGTAAAGATTTAGACTCAGTACCAGTAAACTACCTATCTAACCTAGATATCACGGGTGGTAACTCAGGCTCTCCTACCCTAAACGGTAAAGGTGAATTTGTTGGTTTAGTATTTGATGGTGTTTATGAATCAATCATCGGTGATTGGGATTACGATACAAAGTACAAACGCGCAATCCACACCAGCGTGCCATTTATGCTATGGACAATGGAAAACATCGACGGTGCCCAAAACATTGTTGATGAAATGACTATCGTTAAATAACTTAGACAAACATAAGGAAAAAGCCGTTCAACTATGACAATTGGAAAACAAACGGCTTGGCTTTCCCGTCGTTTAGCACCTTAAATGAGAAATTGACCAACATAAAAATCATGGATGATTTTTAAGTATTTGCCGCAGGCAACTGCATGGACGCAGGAGGTAGAGCAACGCAGGGAGCAGTTGCCGAAATGCGGATCAAATACGGTGTTGGATAGGCAATTTTTCATTTAAGATGAGTGCTGAACCACGGGTCGCCTTTGAAAATAACATCCTTGTTATTTGTTCTTCGAACCAGCTAACGCTGTCTAAAATCATTCCTGATAATTTTTTCTTTTGGTTACTTTTCTTTGGCGAAGCAAAGAAAAGTAACTGGGGGGCTTTCTACAAGCTTTAATTAAGCAAACGTTCGCTAATAGCACACCATATTATTCCCCGGAGTCAATTTTTAAACTAATAAAAATTAGAAATTTTACTTCCACATATTACTCAGTAACAAAAATCTTCTCATCCAACCTAGCTAATTGCTCCAACCAACCATCAACAGTTTGTTTATTATGAGGCGCAGGAGAAACACCTTGTGGCAATTCACCAGCCAACAACGACTCAATCGCAATAGCCACGGTCAATGATACTAAACGTGCCATCGCTGAACCGCGCTCATTTCCTTTCTCATCAATACCATAAGCCTGTTTAAATACCGTATTTTCACCGCTAGGATCTTTTACCTCTAACACAACAGACAGCACAACGCGATCAGCCTCGCCGTCGTCGTATTGGTGTTTATCCCACAAGTCATCACTGATAGCGGCTAATTTAGCCATGCCATCGTCACCGGTTAATGTGTCGACCTGAGTAAACAGTTCATCCCACGCCTGAGCCCAACCATTTAAACGCAATGTACCTCGCACAAATTCTTGCACATTCCAACCATCACTCATTCCATACTGACCAACAAAAGGCACAGAATCACGATTTGGATACGCTTGAAAGGTTTCTGTCGTGCCATTGGCCAGCGGCATGTCAAAATCATTGAGCGCCGTCCATGGTTTTTGCGTAGTGGCAGGCGCGCCATTTTCAATCCATTGTGCAGGTGATTTTAATGCTTTTAACACCCCTAGTGGCGACCATGAAAACTTATACTTAAAATCATTTGGTACACTTGGGAAACCACCGCAATACGAGCGGAAAAAGTGCTGATTGTCTTTATTAAACGATGCTGACGATTGATAATCTTCTACTAATGCATGGGCTAAGAGATGATCTAAGCCAGGATCTAAACCCACTTCATTCACAAAACACAAATTGGCTGATTTTGCTTGAGCATCAAGAGCCTGCATCTCTGGCGAGATATAACTACTTGAAACAAAATGTGCATTTTTAGCTAAACAAAGCTCAGCCACTTGCAAGTGCATGGTCGCAGGTAACATCGATACAACCACATCGCCAGTATTTACCGTTGCACTTAATACATCCCAATCCAATGCTTTAACATCAACATCGCAACCTAAGGCATCAACCGCCTCTTGTGCTTTTGATAACGTACGATTCCACAAAATAAGCGGCTGCGGCGACAAGGCAATTTTCTCAATGCCAGGTAACGATGATAAGCCAGCGCCTAACCAATGAACTGTTTTCATAACTCTCTCTTATAATTGTTTTATTTTTTCATTAAAGATGTTGTGAGCGCGTTGCCAAACACCTTGATTTAAATTATCTAATTGCAATAAATGCGGCAGTAATTGCTGACAAAAGTCTTCACTGCTTTCCACAGGTAATAGCGATGGTAAATGGTCAATAGCCACTAAATCTAACGGATTTTCACCATCAACAAGTCGTAATAACGGATTATCAAACGTTGTGCATTGTTCATATATCGGCAAAGGATTGTAATCACCATAAGGATCGCAGCTCACATCACAAATGATGGCCAATTGACGGCTATTATCATTTAACATTTCTGTCGTTACAAATGGCGGTAATGCTTGTTGCACAAAAACACAATTAATCACGACATCAAAGGACAAAATATCAGCAAATGGGCCACCGACCTTAGTTTCTTCAATGTCCCATTGCGTTACGTGTGCCCCTACTTTTTGGGCAAATTCTACGGCACCACGTCCACTGCGTCCCTTAGCGCCAATAACCAAAACGTTTGGTGGCGGAAGATTAGAAAATCCAGCCCCTACGTCATCAACCATCGCTTGTTGGTTACGATAAGAAGACAATGGCGCCAGCATTGGTGTTTGACGGGCAAGGCGTCCCGCGAACGCTTTTAGCGCCACACCAGCGCCTGCAAACCCAGCCCAATAACCAAAAGCTGCAACGCGCCGAGCATTGTCATCAACTAAATATTCTAAATCAAATAACTGACCCCGACCGGATACAAAACGATTTAACACCTTCTTCCAACCACTTTGCTCTTTATAAGCATGAGCAAAATGAATGTGGCGATGCTTAAGTGGCGTCGTCTCTTCTTCGAGTTCTTTTAAACCCAAAATAATAATGCCATCGTCATCAAGCGTTTTCCAATGATGAGCAGGCGCTACGTCACAGCCAATAGCACGATATTGCTGAACATCAATGGCGCTTTGCATTGATTCTTCAACGGTTACTTTAAACCCTGCATCAAGCAGCGCCTTAGCGACATTTGGCGTTAAAGCGATACGCTCCTCTAACGGTTTGGTTTCGGCGCGTAGCCAAATATGAGTTTGCATACATTGTCCTGTCAGATCTTCAACATCAAGTGGCCATATAGTATACAAAGCAAAAACAGGTGTATATAGTATACAATTATATTTATCGTCGAATTTGCGTAGCGCATATTTTTTTAAAGGTTAGCCATGTCGTCAAATGTTATTCACTCGCCAACGTCGGTCGAGCAAATCGTTCAGCTTGCAAAAACACATTATGGATTAGAGGTTAATGTCAAACCGCTGCCTGGTTATATTGATCTCAACTACCAATTAACCGACGCCAATGGCTTGCGCTTTATTCTTAAGATTGCCAATGCCCAAGAGCCATTGGCCGAACTTGCGATGCAAAATCAGCTGATGACATTTTTAACAACGACCACCGACAATACCACTAACACATTTGATTGTCCGTTGCCGATAAAAAGCCGCAACGGTGACGATATTGTCACACTGGCAGATAAAAATAAGCGTCCTCGTTATATGCGTTTACTCAGTTATATCGATGGCGTTTTTTATGCGAATCATCAGCATATTACTGACAAACATCTGACTCAGTTAGGCACAATGACGGCCAAACTAACACTCGCGACTAGCGCATTTTCAAATACAAATGCAAAGCGCTACCTTGACTGGGATCTCAAACAATCGCCTAATGTAATCGATAATAAAATAGCCTTTATTAACGATGATAAACAGCAACAAAAAATTGCCAACATTCGTCAAATGCTAGCGACGCAATTAATGCCATTTTCTGATGAGTTACCACATGGCGTGATCCACAACGACATCAACGATTACAATCTATTGCTCGATGGTGATGATGAACACGCTAACATCACTGGACTAATTGACTTTGGCGACATGGTGCACAGCTATCAAGTTAATGACTTGGCAATAGCGTGTGCTTACGCATTACTCGGCAGAGAAAATCCATTGGATGTCATCAAGAAAATCGTCGCTGCTTATCATCAAACCAGTGCGCTTACGCCAACAGAATTGTGGGTACTGTTTCCATTAATTTGTGCCAGACTGGCCACCAGCGTATGTAATTCAGCGCAGGCAGTCTTAGATGAACCAGACAACGACTACCTCTTGGTTTCAGCACAACCAGCATGGCAAGCCATTGATAAACTATTGGCCTTTGATGCACCCACTGTCGGTTTTGAATTACAACGGCTGTGTAACATCACGCCACAAGCCTCACCACGCCATCAAGAAATCCTTGCGCAGCGCAAAGAACATCTATTTCAAACATTGAGTATTTCTTATCAAGATCCGCTGTTAATAGAGCGTGGACAAGCACAATACCTACTCGATGAAAACAACATCGCCTACCTCGATATGGTCAATAACGTATGCCATGTTGGTCACTGCCACCCAAAGGTTGTTAGCGCAGGCCAACAACAAATGGCTAAGCTCAATACCAACACCCGTTATTTACATCAAAACCTCGTCAATTATTCAAAAGCGTTACTCGACACCCTTCCCAAAGAGCTGTCTGTCGTGATGTTTGTTAATTCAGGTAGTGAAGCCAATGAACTGGCAATGCGGCTCATGGAATGTGCCACCCAATCACAAGAATTAATCGTGGTTGATGGCGCTTATCATGGCAATACCAATAAAGCGATAGAAATAAGCCCGTATAAATTTAATGGCCCCGGCGGCGATGGGCCCAAAGAACATATTCATATTGTGCCGATGCCCGATCCTTATCGCGGCCAGCACACTGGCATGACAGAACAAACTGGCAACGCCTATGGTAAATATGCTGTGCAGAAAATTAACCAACTACGCGCTCAAGGTAAACAACTTGGCGGCTTTATTTGTGAGTCGTTACAAGGGGTTGGCGGCAATATTATTATGCCGCCAGGTTATTTGAAATCAGTCTATCAAGCCGTCAAAGCCGCAGGAGGCTTGTGTATTGCCGATGAAGTACAAGTAGGCTTTGGCCGTGTAGGACATCATTGGTGGGGATTTGAAACACAAGATGTTGTGCCTGACATTATTACCTTAGGAAAACCCATTGGTAATGGCCACCCACTTGGCGCTGTCGTCACAACACAAGCGGTTGCCGATGCTTTTGTTACAGGCATGGAGTATTTTAATACCTTTGGCGGTAATCCTGTTTCCTGTGCCATCGGCCATGCTGTCCTTAACACGATTATCGAAGAAGACTTACGCAGCAATGCCGCAACTACTGGCGATTACTTCATACAGCAGCTTACCGAGCTGGCGGCAACACAACCTCTGATTGGTGACGTGCGCGGCTTAGGCCTGTTCATTGGGGTAGAACTTATACTTGATGACGCTCTAACACCAGCAACATCAATTGCTAAAAATCTTTGTGAGCAATTAAAAGCGCAACATATATTGCTCAGCCTTGATGGCCCACACAACAACGTATTAAAAATAAAACCGCCAATCGTCTTTAATCAGCGCAACGTCGACTATTTCATCGCGCAGCTTAGTCAATTACTCGCGGCGGTAAAATAATGCATAACACGCCAAAATCAGCCAGCATGCTAGATGCACTAACGCCAATTGTCGCACTAGTACTCATGTTAAGTGCCTCTGTGTATTTATTTTCATCAGACAGTTCATCAGGCGCCAACCAAATTGCCCTGATATTGGCGGCCTGTATTGCGCTGGCGATAAGTTTTAAAAATGGCCACCGCTGGCCAGCCTTGGAGCAAGGTATCACCAATAGTATTGCGTCGGCATCAGGTGCCTTCTTGATCTTATTTGCCGTTGGCGCATTAATTGGCACTTGGTTGTTAAGCGGCACCGTGCCAACGATGATTTATTACGGCATGAAACTACTAAGCCCTCAATATTTTTATGTGGCTAGTTGCTTGCTATGCGCCGTCGTTGCTTTGAGCATTGGCAGTTCATGGACAGTCGCCGGCACCTTAGGCATCGCCTTAATCGGTATTGCCGGCGTGCTAAATCTCAGCCTAGAAATAACCGCTGGCGCTATTATTAGTGGTGCGTATTTTGGTGACAAAATGTCACCACTATCTGATACAACCAACTTAGCACCAGCAGTGGCAGGCACTGATATCTTTAAACACATCAAGCATATGTTATGGACAACCACGCCGAGCATTTTGATTGCACTAACAATTTTTTTAATTATTGGATTAAACCAACACATTAGTACCACTAGTCTCGGCATAGATGACACGCTCACAAGGTTAGAGTCCAACTATCACGTTGGTTTGCATTTACTCTTTCCACTCGTTGTTGTTCTAATATTGGCCTACTGCAAAGTACCCGCCTTTCCAACCATTATCCTTGGCACAATCGCTGGCGCAATTTGCGCGCTAATATTTCAATTTGATGCGATAGTCAAAGGCGTGAATGACGCCAGCCTCGCCAGCAGCGTTGCCGCAATTAAAGGATTGTGGATAGCGATGTTTAATGGCTATGTTGCAGACACCGGCAATGGTAATCTTGACTCACTACTGAGTCGCGGCGGCATGAGTAGTATCTTAAACACCATATGGCTGATTATGTGCGCGATGGCATTTGGCGGCATCATGGAAGTCAGTGGCATGTTAAAACGCTTACTTACTGCGATACTGTCCTTAGTTAATGGCGCTACCAGCTTAGTGTTAACCACGCTAGCCACCTGTATTGGCACCAACATCATTACCTCAGATCAATACATTGCCATCGTCTTACCTGGCCGTATGTTAAAGCTTGAATATGAAAAATATAATCTAGATACAGTCAACCTGAGCCGCGCAATTGAAGACTCAGCCACAATAACCAGCCCGCTCATTCCATGGAATACCTGTGGTGCATACATGGCAGGCGCACTGGGTGTCGCCACCTTTGCCTACTTGCCCTATGCGTTTTTTAATCTGATATGTCCATTAGTTAGCGCAGCGTATGCCATAAAGCAATTTAAAATGATGCCATTGGCCCCGCAACCAGCATAACTTATCGATGTTTACAGATATTCATCGAGGCTGAGCCCTTCTTTTTTACACACGGTTTTAACTGCCTGATGGGTAGCTAGCTTTTTGAGATGCTTGCCCAAGTGCTCAAAGGCCAGTGGCGGCGTGGTAACCTCATCGCCCCAAACGCACAACATGAATAGATAAAAGTCACAGGCTGATAACTCCTCGCCAATTAAATATTCTCTGTGCGCCAACGTAGAATCTAATAAAGCAAAAGACTCAACGATTAACAAATCTTGTGCGGCTACTATCGCGTCACAATGAGCCAGCTCTATAGTCTGTCGTTGCGGATAAAAATAGGCCATCAATTGCGATTGCAATGTGTTAGTTAAATACATCATCCATTGGAAAAATTCAGGACGAGCTTCCTCATCAAGTTTCGGAATGAGCTTACACTCAGGATGGTTTTCTGCCAATTGAATACAAATAGCTGCACTTTCAAACTGCGCTTTTCCATTAGTCACTAATGTAGGAATGCGCCCAGCCGGGTTGAGTGACAAATACTCTGCTGATTTATGAGAATTTTGCTTGCGATCAACTAACACCAACTCATAGTCTGCATTAATTGCTTCTAACAAAAAGTGCGGAGCCATACTGGCATTTAACGGGTAGTAATATAATTGGTACATCGTCATTCCAAAATTTAAGCAAAAAAAAGAGCAACCTAAGCTGCTCAATTGTAAGTGTTATGCGAAGTAGGCCTTCTTTCGCTCGTCGTAATCGGCGACCACGGCGTTAATGACTTCGGCATCAAATTCTCGAAGACCGCTTAGTGCCATTAGCTTTTCACCGTGGCCAACAACTTCATCGCCAACTTTAAAGCAAAACTGCAAGGTTGCGCGGCCTCGTTTGCCATTCACTTCTAGTGACGTGTTAGTAATTTCAAGCGTTGGATTAGTGAAATCTAAACGCAATAAGTCAATGGACATGTTTTCGTAAATCACCAATGGACGTGCAGGATTGATCATCGCATTTTCTTTTTCCATCAGAGGGACCAATACGTGTGGAAAAGTGTGGCCAGAAAACTCAACATAACGTTGTGCTAATGATGCCGCAAGTTCTTGATTATCAGTTGATTCACCTTCGCGATTAATCGACATGTACTCTTTTTCATTGCCATCGATCACTTTAATATCAGCAGATTCCTGACAAGAAAAATCAAGTTCAATACCATCTGATACCATGCCCGAAAATGTAAATTGCATTTTCTTGCTTACACCTAGCTTTGACAACGCGATTGAGAAAAGTAGATCGCCTGGTACACAAAACTTCTTGGTTTGTATATCGTGCAAAGGATTAAAATCGCCAGCGATGTCTTTGGCAAATTTACTGGCTTGCTCACGTGAAAAAGAAAACGACGAAGACTCGTCTTGGTTAAAGTATTGACTGATATTCATATCTGATTAGTGGCCGTAATAAACAATAAAACAAGCCTCGCCTTGCGCGCTAATTGCTAAAACCAAATGGGTTGAACAGACAATCAAAGGGGCAAAAAAAGAGGCACTAGATTCCATTACTGGAAATGTGCCTCTATTTTAACGTATTAAGGTGGGTAGTTTATACACGGCGCCAACTGGTAACACCAGCGCTGTCTTCAAGTACGATACCCATCGCCGTTAGCTCATCACGAGCAGCATCAGCTGCCGCCCAATCTTTGCTAGCACGCGCATCGTTACGCTTAACAATCAGCGCGTCGATAACCGCTGACTCATCATCATTATCACCTTGCAGAAACGCAATAGGATCAGACTGCAACACACCTAACACACTACCAAGCTCAATTAAGATTGCAGCAAGTTCACTTGCTTTCTCACCGTCTGTATCTTTAACGCGGTTAATCTCTTTAGCCAACTCAAACAATACAGGCAAGGCTTCTGGCGTATTAAAATCATCATCCATTGCTGTTTTAAAACGAGCTACATAGTCGTTGTCCAAACATACATTCGACGCTGGCGTAACTCCGCGTAGTGACGTATATAAACGCTCTAAAGCACTACGACCTTGATGCAAGTTGTCTTCAGAGTAATTTAACTGACTGCGGTAATGACCATTTAACAAGAAGAAACGAATAGTCTCAGCATCAAATACTTTAAGCACATCTTCAATGGTAAAGAAGTTGCCTAATGATTTAGACATCTTTTCTTTATCAACTTGCACCATACCTGAATGCATCCACGTATTTACATAATTGGTACCATGAGCACAACAAGACTGAGCCACTTCATTTTCATGATGTGGGAAGGTTAAATCACTACCGCCACCGTGAATATCAAATGTTTCGCCCAGATGTTTTGCATTCATTGCCGAACATTCGATATGCCAGCCAGGACGACCTTCGCCCCATGGCGACTGCCAACTCGGCTCACCCGGTTTTGCTTTTTTCCATAACACGAAATCCATGCCGTTACGTTTGTCTTGCACAACATCAACGCGTGCGCCTAACTGCAATGCATCTAAATCTTGGCGACTTAATTTTCCGTAATCTTCATAACTTGGGACTGAAAATAAAACATCGCCGTTATCTGCAACATATGCGTGCTCTTTAGCGACAAGCTTTTCGATGATCTCAATGATTTCGGTAATATGTGTCGACACCTTTGGCTCAACATCAGGTTCAACCATGTTTAATGACTTAAAGTTACCGTGCATGATATCAATGAAACGCTCGGTTAATTCAATAAAAGATTCACCGTTTTCATTGGCGCGAGCAATTATTTTGTCATCAACATCGGTAATGTTACGAACATACTTAACTTCGTAGCCGCTAAAACGTAGATAACGAACAATCGTATCGAAGAACACATAAGTACGGCCATGACCAATGTGACAATAGTCATAAGTGGTAACTCCACACACATACATGCCAACTTTACCGGGTACAATCGGTTTAAATACATCTTTTTGGCGGGTAAGTGTGTTGTAAATTGATAACATTGGGAGTTTTTTCCTTAAGCCTAACAATAAATAAAGAAGTGAGTTTATCAGGTGCGCTAAAACAGCTCAACAGATTGCAGCGACGGCGCTTAAAGAATATGAAAAACATGCTCAATTTGGCAAAAAACCATCAATAGCTCGCAATTTAGTTCTAAATTACGGCCTTTGCTTTGCCATTACTACTAAACAAGGTAAAATCCGGTCAATTCAAATGTAACACAACTCACAAACAGGTTAATTTCATGATCTTAATGACCACAAATTTCGGTGATATCAAAATCGAAACTTACGCTGACAAAGCACCAAAAACAGTAGCTAACTTCGAAAAATACGTTAAAGAAGGTTTTTACGACGGTACAATCTTCCACCGCGTTATTGACGGTTTCATGGTCCAAGGCGGCGGCATGGAAAGCGGCATGTTAGAAAAAGACACAGTAACTTGTGTTGATAACGAAGCCAACAACGGTCTTAAAAACACCATGGGTACACTAGCAATGGCGCGTACTCAAGATCCTCATTCAGCAAGCTCACAGTTTTTCATTAACGTTAGCGACAACGGTTTCCTAGATTTCACTAGCGAATCAGTTCAAGGCTGGGGTTACTGTGTATTTGCTAAAGTTGTTGAAGGCATGGACATCGTTGATAAGATCAAAAAAGTAGAAACGGGCAACCGTGGCTACCACCAAGATGTGCCACTAGATGAAGTGGTTATCGAAAAGGTAGTTATTAGCGAGTAATTACACGCTAATCTATCTTATTGGCTTGAGTAATAACTCAAGCCAATAGACATTATTAAGCTTTTTAAAAAGGTTACTCAACTTCATGAGCAAAACGTTATTCATTGCTGACTTACACCTTCATCGCGATCGCAGCGATATCACCGACCTCTTCTGCCATTTCTTAGCAAATGATGCTGTTGGATGTGATGCCTTATATATTTTAGGCGACCTGTTTGAAGTGTGGTTTGGCGACGACAACCCCTGCCCGATGATAAAACTCGTGAGTGAACGTCTTAAAGCGCTTAATGACACCGGCGTACCCATTTATTATATTCACGGCAATCGAGATTTCACGATTGGCAAACGCTATTGCAAACAAAGCGGCATGATTTTATTACCAGAAAGTAAAGTCATTGACCTGTACGGAACGCCTGCCTTAATTATGCATGGTGATAGCTTGTGTACACGCGATGTTGCCTATCAGAAATTTAGAAAGCGCAGTCGTAATCCAATCATCAAATTCTTACTGCTGTCATTGCCTTTTAAAACCCGTCAAAAGATTGCAGGCGATATTCGTAACAAATCAAAAGCATCTAACAAAAAGATTTCGTTAGAAATTATGGACGTTACACAAAGTGAAGTTGAAAAAGACATGACAAACGCCGGCGTACAGCTATTGATTCATGGCCACACTCATCGTCCAGATCGCCATCACTTTGATTTAAACGGCGAACCTGCAGAGCGTATTGTGTTGGGTGATTGGTACGATCAAGGCTCATCATTAGTCGTCACCAAAGAGGGTATGTCGCTTGAAAATCAAGCCTTCATATCACCAAAGATTACTGGCTAAGAAAAACCACAAATCACTCGCTTAATGTGTCTATAAAGTAAGCACGTATTAACGAACAAAAATTTAATTTGGACATTGGGGAACCCCTTGGCTATTATGCCCTCCAAGTTGTTTACTAACGAAGTTATTTATTGAGGAAACATGAGTTTAAAATCTGTATCACAAGCGCTGTTAATCGCGTCACTTACCCTAACTCTACCAGCATGTTCATTTGTTGATTGGTTAGTGTACAAGCAAGACAAACCTCAAGGTAACTTTCTAGAACAAAAAGACATAGACAAATTACGTATTCAAATGACCAAAGAACAGGTCGCGTTCATCATCGGTCGCCCAATTGTTGACGACATCTACGGTGGCGACAAATGGCGTTACGTTTACCACTTTAAATCAGGCCGTAAT
>CAJXRU010000027.1 GCA_913060565.1 uncultured Gammaproteobacteria bacterium
CCTAGTCTCGTGGGCTCGGAGATGTGTATAAGAGACAGAATTATTAATGGCAGTATGACGCAGCAAACGACTTGGCGTGTCGCGTTGATTGCAAGAACTGCAGGGCAATACACGATTCCAGCGCTGAGTGCAGATGGAGTATCAAGCCGTCCAATTTCCATGAACATTGTAGAACAAACACAGGCAAGCGAAGAAAATCAAGAAGTTAAGTTGGAAACAGATATTTCCACAAAAGCAACTTATATTGGCCAGCCTATTATCTACACCATAAAATTATTTATCGGTACACGCCTTCAACGCGCCAACTTGCAGGCACCAAACCTTATTGGTGGTGATGTTGTGCAAATGAATGAAGATGAGGATGCCAGTGAAATTATCGACGGTAAGCGATACAGAACAATAACCCGCCGCTATAGTATTACACCGTCGCAAGCAGGGACTTTCGATTTACAAGGAACAATTTTCCGTGGTGATATCAGTCAGTATGGCTATGGCCGTTCAAAGCCAATTTCCTTAGTGGGTGATAATGAACAAATCATTGTCAAACCTATCCCGAATGATTTTCCGGGCCAATGGTTAGCGTCGCCGATTGTTACGCTCGAAGATGAGTGGCCAAGCGCTAATGTCTATAAAGTTGGGGAGCCAATTACGCGCACGCTTACATTATCCGCCGCTAATGTATCAACTGAACAGATGCCAGACATTAATATAGATACAGGGATAAATTTACAAGCCTACCCCGATAAACCAGTATTTAAGAAAGGATTTAGTGGCAACACGCTTATTTCACAAGTTGTGCAAAAGTTAGCTATTATTCCGAGCAAGGCTGGCAGTCTCACTATTCCAGAAGTGCGTATTCCTTGGTTTAACGTCAATACAGAGACGGTAGAATGGGCAACGGTTGCGTCTAAAACGATTGAGGTCATAGACAATGCTCCTCTACCGTCAGAGACGCCAATTGAGCCAACTCCTGTTGCGGTGTCGAAACCGCTGCCTATTGCGCCTCAACAAACAACGATCACTGCGCCGCCAAACTATCTGTGGCTCATTGTATCGGCTATTTTGTTTATCTTGTTGAGCATTGCCCTATTTTATATAGTCAGACTGCGTCAACAGGTTGTAAAACAGCCATTACATCAGTCAAAATCACTTGAAATTAAAAGTGTAAGTTATGTTACACTCATCACCGCTTTGGATAACAATGACCTAACCAAGGTGATGAAATTATTGCCATTGTGGTTAAAAAACGATTTTAATAAAACGCTGTCAGATCGCGCTGTCATTAACGCCAATATCGCTGAGCATTATCAACAATTGGCGCAAAATACATACAGTCAGCAACCACAAAAAGGCGATACCAAAGCACTCAAGCAATGTGTTGTCGCATTTATGAAAAATAACAAAGTGACAGCTAAACCATCGTTAGATGGACTATATAAAAATTAATGTCATTATTTCTAAGAAATAATGAAAGATTTGAAAAGGGTTAGCGGTCTTGAAAAGAGATAACGAACTAAAAAAGCAATATGAAGCCCTTGTTGCCCAGTACCATACCGATCTATATCGATATGGTTATTGGTTAACCAAAGATAAACAAGTGACTGAAGATATCGTTCAGGAGACTTTTTTAAGGGCGTGGCGCTCAATTGAGCAGCTACAAGATATTAAAGCGGCCAAAGGCTGGTTGATTACTATATTGCGTAGAGAAAACGCGCGTCGATTTGAGCGTAAACAGTTATCGTTAGTCGATATAGATGACTACAGCGTAGCTGATGATGATGAATCACAGCAACAAACATCTATTGAGAAAGAGGAGCTTCATGTTGCTATAAACATGTTAGCTGACGATTATAAAGAGCCATTGATTATGCAGGCGATGTTTGGTTATAGCGGTGAAGAAATTGCCACCGAATTAGGACTTAACAAAAATACTGTCATGACCAGACTCTTTAGAGCAAAGAAACAACTCGCAGAGCTTATTAAAAGCAATGTGGTAAGCAGGACAGTGGAAACATGAAACCATTAAGTTATTATGATTTAGCAATTGCCGATCCCTATAATAGCGACGCCGAATTTTTAGAGGCTGTTGCGGCGGATCCTGCGTTAGCGCAAGTTGTTAAAGAAGCAAAAGAAAATGATAAATTATTTCAAGAATTTGTCAGTGATATTCCAGAGCCATCAGCTGAGCACCTTAGTGCAATTGCTGATGTTTGTAATACCCCAGCGCTAGATAATGTAACCACTTTGCCAAAGCGCCAAATTAACCGCTTTAAACCCTACTTTGCAATCGCTGCATCATTTGCGGTGATGGCGGTCAGTATGTTTATGTTGAGTGGTAACAACCATTATAATCACAACTTAATGGATCATGCGTTAAGCCATACAGAACATGGTTTACCATTTGCAGGTGCTACAGATACTAACCCGTCATTGCTGCGTGTTAATCAACAACTTTCAGTCTATGGCGCAAAGTTGACCAACGTTGATGATATTTTATGGTCAAGTCATTGTGATTTTGAAGGGGTTGCCAGCGCGCATTTGGTTTATCAAAATCAAACGCACAAAGTTAATGTCTTTTTAGTGCCAAAGTCACTAAAGTTTGACGAGATTAAGGCAAATTTCGGTAATGAAGAGTTTAATGGCACGATTACAGAATTAGAAGACGGTTATTTAGTGATTGTTGGTCCAAAGAACACTGACATCAATAGCTTTAAGTCTAATATGGAAAGCCAGTTAGTTTGGGAGATTTAGTTTCAATTTTCGCCTAATGCGATACAATGTTACGTGATTTTCAGCGACACCGAAGTCTTTACTTCGGTGTTTTTGTTTTAACCATAACAATAATAAGAATAACTAATGAACATTGAACTTCCAATTCTCATCACGTTTATTTTCTATCTTGGCTGCATGCTTATGCTCGGCCTATATGCTTACAAAAAAACCAACAACCACAGTGATTATATTTTAGGTGGACGCAGTTTAAGCCCTGCAGTTGCCGCCTTAAGTGTCGGCGCCTCTGATATGTCCGGCTGGTTATTACTCGGCCTACCGGGTGCTATATACGTTAGTGGCGTTAGTGAAGTATGGATTGGCATCGGCTTAGTTGTTGGTGCAGCCCTTAACTGGCAGTTCGTCGCCAAACGACTGCGCGTTTACACAGAAATAGCGGGTGATGCACAAACTCTACCGGATTTTCTGGCAAACCGCTTTGGTGACGCTGGAATGTTAAAAACTGTTGCAGCGATTGCGATATTAGTCTTTTTTACATTCTATACAGCGTCAGGATTAGTAGGCGGCGCAATATTGTTTGAAAAAGTATTCGGTCTCGACTATTTCTGGGCACTGCTTATTGGCACACTTATCATCGTGTCATATACCTTTGTTGGCGGTTTCTTTGCGGTTAGTTGGACAGACTTCTTCCAAGGGATCTTAATGTTAATTGCATTAATTATTGTCCCGGCTGCAATGTATGTTGAAGTTGGCGGCAGTGAGGCAATGACCTCAGCCCTTCCCGCTTCAATGTTCGATATATCGCCAACGGCCGGCGTTATTGGTTTAATTTCCTTACTTGCTTGGGGATTAGGTTATTTTGGTCAACCGCATATTCTAGTGCGATTTATGGCGATTGCTAAGCCAAGCGACGTAGGTGTGTCACGTAACATAGCAATGAGCTGGATGATACTGGCACTGTTCGGTGCGTTAGCAACTGGCCTTGTTGGAGCCGCCTATTTTGCAGATCAGCCTTTAGAAAATCCAGAGACTGTCTTTATCTTCTTAAGTAAGGTCGCATTCAACCCTTGGGTGTCCGGACTCCTAATCGCCGCTATCTTGTCAGCAATCATGAGCACGGTTGATTCGCAGTTACTGGTGAGTTCAAGTGTTATCAGTGAAGATTTATACCGTCCATTTATAAACCCGAAAGCAACGGACAAAGAGTTAATGCTTGTTGGCCGTATCGCCGTTGTTAGCATCGCCGTCATTGCCCTACTCATCTCACTCGATCCTAAATCGAATGTTTTAGGTTTAGTGAGCTATGCGTGGGCAGGGTTCGGCGCAGCGTTTGGGCCAATGATATTGTTGGCCTTGTATTGGAAAAACTACAATAAATTTGGTGCCATATCTTCAATTACCGTCGGTGCACTAACAGTAATTATTTGGAAAAACCTCGAAGGTGGATTGTTCGATCTCTATGAAATTGTGCCAGGATTTGTATTTTCACTAATTGTAGGTGTTTTTGTTAGCATGATTACCGCAAAGGAGAATTTACAGCTTAACAAACAATTTGATGAATTTAAAAAAGCGCTATAGTCGTTATAGCTTCTAAGCCGCTAATACGAGGTAGTGGCTTAGTTCCTTTATTCTTTCTCTTGTTCTTTTTGTGAATTTTCGTTCAATTGCCCTTTCAGCACCTCTATTTTGTATCCCAGGTAAACCGCTTGGACAAAAGCAATCGTGAACACGAGATAAAATAAGTAGTCTTGCATATCAGCGTCAGATTGATGCCAATACCATAGCGGCATTATGTAAACGAAACCACCAAAACATATACTTAGTATCAGTTTCCTAGTCATTAAAATGTACCGATTTGTTTAATGTCTGCCTGTTTTCTAATTCGAGCTTCGCTTTATTTAGCTCTTTCTTATTAAAAACAACGCACCCCCATATTATAATTAGTATCCAATGTTTATTGTTTACTGACTTAGACTTCCATATATCTTTAAATAAATCTTTTCCTCCTATTAATGAAGCTCCCAAACCAATTGAACTCATAAAATTATCAAGAGAGTTATGAAACGCAATATCTTTCGTAAGTTCTTTATTCGTTAAAGAGAAAAGCCCCCATTGAGGGTTCACAAATGTTGTATCTAGCGTTATCTCAATAATCTTATTCAACAATTTAGGGCTTTTGACTCTGCGAATCATTGACATTGCTTCTCTCCGTTCATTACTATCTAAGTGCCTATAGAGAATCATCGCTGAAATTGCGTCGAGTTCAATTTGACCAGCGCTAACTATTAAATTTGATGGAATACCAGTTATCTCACACAGCTTTTCTATTTGCTTATTTACATCTTTAGGAAGGTTGTATTGTAATTTTGACATTTAAATTTCATTTAGAGACTTAAGTATCCGTTGAGTATAGTTTCGAATTTGAGTTTATCTACTCTCTAAACAAAAAAAGCAACACCATCTCTGGTGCTGCTTTTAAATAAATTTAATAGTCATGCCAATGGCATTAACGATTAATTAGATTCGTTATGCAAATCTATATTTGAAATCTCTGCCTTTGCTTCGGTGTCTGCTTTCGCACCATCGTTTCTAAGGCCGGTAATTTCATCCAAGTATGCTTGACTGATATCCCCTGTCACATAACGACCGTTAAATACCGACGTTTCAAAACCTTCAATGTCAGGATTCTCTTCACGAACAGCAGCGATTAAATCATCAATATCTTGGTAGATTAAATCATCGGCACCGATCTGCTCTGCAATTTCATCGACTTCGCGGCCATGCGCAATCAATTCTGTCACTGATGGCATATCAATACCGTACACATTCGGGAATCTAATTTCAGGTGCAGCTGACGCAAAGTACACTTTATTTGCACCAGCTTCGCGAGCCATATCAATAATTTGTTCAGAGGTGGTTCCGCGCACAATTGAATCATCAACCAGCAGCACGTTTTTGCCTTTGAACTCACTCTTGATCGCATTAAGTTTACGACGTACAGATTTACGACGCATCTTCTGACCAGGCATAATGAAGGTACGGCCTATATAACGATTTTTAACGAAACCTTGACGATAAGGTATGTTTAATTCGCCGGCAATCTCGAGCGCAATATCACATGATGTTTCAGGAATTGGAATAACTACATCAATATCTAAATCTTCCCATTGATGTGCGATCTTCTGTCCCAGCTTTTTCCCCATATTGAGTCGAGCTTGATAGACAGAAATTTTATCAATGAATGAATCTGGACGAGCAAAATAAACATACTCGAAAATACAAGGTGCATATTGTGGATTAGCCGCGCATTGTTGGGTATGCAAATGGCCATTTTCATCAACATAAACCGCTTCACCTGGTTCAACATCGCGAACAAAACTAAAACCAATTGCATCAAGTGCAACATTTTCAGACGCGACCATGTATTCTGTTTTACCTTCTTCTTCGCGTTGGCCAAGGACCAACGGACGAATGCCATACGGGTCGCGAAATGCAATCATTCCGTGACCAATTACCAGTGCAACAGCTGCATATGCACCCTGTAACAACGCAATGGTACGAGCAACACCGTCAAAAATTTCTTTCGGTGTTAGGGTCATTTCAGAACTTAACGACAACTCATGAGCAAGTACATTAAGTAAAATCTCAGAATCAGAATTAGTATTGATATGGCGGCGTGCGACTTTAAATAAATACTCTTGCAGCGCAACTGAATTAGTCAAATTACCATTATGAGCTAACGAAATACCAAACGGTGAGTTAACATAAAAAGGCTGTGCTTCTGCCGATGTCGAGGTACCTGCGGTCGGATAGCGTACATGACCAATCCCGCTAGTTCCCTGTAGTCGTTTCATGTGTTTTTCTTCAAACACATCACGGACTAAACCATTTGCTTTACGCAGTCGAAAATTTCCTTGGTCAACCGTACAAACACCCGCCGCATCTTGCCCACGGTGTTGAAGCACTGTTAATGCATCATAAAGTGCTTGATTTACTGGACTATAGGCAACAATACCAACGACACCACACATAAAAATTTCCCCTTTCAACTACGTTGAGTTAGTTACACTTGTTGTTTGATAAAACTTGAGTTTTGCTTAATAAACTCGAAGAACCACTCGATAACCGCACCAAATTCAGGAATTAAAAGCGAATCTCTCCACCAATCTGAATTCGACAGCGTTGTAAATGAATCAATTGCAAAGAGGATAGCAGCAACAATCAATACACCGCGAAGTGCACCGAAACAAAGGCCTAATACACGATCTGTTCCGGATAATCCTGTTTTTACAACAAGCTGACCAATGACGTAATTTGTAATAGCGCCAATGATCAAGGTTGAAATAAACAATGCCACAACAGCACTCGCATTTTTAACCATGGGATCATCGATCTGTGTTAAAAATGCGGCTAGATCCGCGTAAAATGTACTGGCAATAAAAAATGCAGCTACCCAGATAACCAGTGATAATGCTTCTTTAACAAAGCCACGAGTTAAACTAATAAGGGTCGATAAACTAATGATGATCAATATCGCATAATCAATCCAAATCATCTTCATTTATGTGACTCCCATTGCAAATTTGCGCGAATTTTACCAAGATTATTAGAAATTCCTAGCATAAGTTTCCTCTTTTCTGTCATTTGCTTAAACATTAGCTAATCGGTTAATTAGTATCGTACTTAAAGCATTGTTTTTATTAGTTAAATTAAAAATTTGCACCCTGTGTCAGGTTTTGAGTTTTTATATCAAATAATATCAGGAGATTGTATTGCGTCATAAAAAAGCCGTTGCAAGCAACGGCCATTTTCTATTAATTAATCGGGTTGTATTTTTCAATGACACCCGATTCCTTAAATGCTTTTTTAAGCTTAGGCTGCAGTGATTGCAACTTTTTCTTGTCTAGTTCAGGCCCAACATACACTTTATTGGTCACACCAGCTCTAGGGACTGCAGGGACGCTATACGCCGTGAAGCCTTTCTTTCGTAGATTTTTAAGGAGCGTATTCACATTGCTTGGATTACCAAAACTCCCCATTCGAATCACCCAGCCTTTCGCTTTAATCAGTGCAGTAATAGTAGGTTTAGTGACTTCCTTATGGGCAGACTTAGTAACGATATCATCACGTTCATTAGTTTTAGCCGCATCCTTCACCGCTTGAACGGTAGAGTGAGTTTCTGCGCTATTTTCGTGAACAACATTGTCATTTTGTTTGATATCGACAGGCGGCTTTGACAACTCAATTTTACTGACATCAGGCTGCTGATGTGTCGGTTTCGTCGGGATTTTTACAAACGCTTGGCGTTGCGACTCTTTTTCACCATCAAAAATCTTTGGTAAAAAAATAATCGCCAATGCAAAAAGTACTACTGCACCTACCACGCGATTTTTAATTTGATCACTCACTTTAAACCCTTAAATCCAAAACGATTTCTATAGCAGCAAACTATAGAATAATTTAAACGAAACTTCTACGTTAATTCAACTAAGTTATTGTTTTCCAAAATAGCTGCAACAGTGAAAAATGAACCGAAAACAACAATCAGATCGTCTTTGTTCGCTTCTTTTTTGGCTGCATCCAATGCTGATATCACATGCTCAAATTGGTGAGCTGTTTCTAAACCAAGCGATTCAAATAATTGCGGCGCACTAGCACCACGGTCGCAATCAAGTCCGGCAAGGTACCAACTGTCTGCTAACGGCTTAATGACCGACAATGTCGACGCACTGTCTTTGTCACCCAACATGGCACAAACGACATGCACTTTGTCGGCTCTTTGACGAGCAATCCACGCGGCTAAATAGCGCCCAGCTTCAGGATTATGCGCCACATCAAGATACACAGCCGGTTCCTTAGCAACTTGTTGTAACCGCCCTTTTAAGCTTGTTTCTTTAATAACCGCCTTAATTTTAGCTTCAGGCAACTCTAATCCTAATGCCTCAAATGCTGCTAGTGCTGTTGCGGCATTAGTCATTGGTAACTTGGTATAGGCAAGATCATCATAACGTGATTTGACGCCAGTAAACTGCCATTTGTCATGATGTGTATTAAACCCGAAATCGTGGCCTTTAAAAGAGATGTTGCAGGCAAGTTCACGCGCCTTATCTAATAACGGTTGCGGTGGATTGGGTTCACCACAAATTACCCGTTGGTTTGCTCTAAAAATACCAGCTTTCTCAAACGCCACTTGTTCCCGTGTATCACCGAGCCAGCCTTGGTGATCTAAATCAATAGACGTTATGACAGCCAAATCAGCATCAACGATATTGGTAGAATCCAAACGACCACCTAATCCCACTTCTAATATGACGTAATCAACATTTGCTTTTTTCATCAAATAAAGTGCGGTTAACGTGTTAACTTCAAAATAGGTCAGTGCGATATCACCACGAGCAGTCTCAATGGCGCGAAATGCCTCAATGTGAGCTTTGTCTGGTAACTCTTGATGATTAATACGGACACGTTCATTATATCTAATGAGATGTGGGGAGCTAAAGACACCCGTGGTGTAACCCGCTGCTAATATGAGCTGCTCTATAAACGCACAGGTAGAACCTTTGCCGTTTGTGCCGCCCACTAGAATAACGTTATTGAGTTCGTTCAGTAGATTTAACCGGCGGGCAACGTCTCTAACACGTTCTAGCCCCATTTCGATTTCTTGAGGGTGTATTGATTCTAAATAAGACAGCCAATCATTGAGGGATTGGCTGTTAGGATTAAAGCTTTGATTCATTATTCATTCCAACGCTAGATATTATCGCCAGATTGAATAATAACCATTAATTCACTTCTTGTTGAATCGCAGGTTGGTCAGTCATCTTGGCTAATAAACGCGCAATTGTATTTCGCATTTCTCGACGGTCGACAATCATATCAATTGCGCCCTTCTCAAGCAAAAATTCACTGCGTTGAAATCCTTCAGGAAGTGTTTCACGAACAGTCTGTTCAATAACACGTGGGCCAGCGAAACCGATTAACGCTTTTGGTTCACCAATATTAATGTCGCCTAACATTGCTAGACTCGCAGATACACCACCCATTGTCGGATCTGTTAGTACCGAAATATAAGGAATGCCGCGTTCACTTAGACGATGTAAGATTGCGCTAGTTTTTGCCATTTGCATTAATGACATTAATGCTTCTTGCATACGAGCACCGCCAGACGCCGAGAAACACACTAATGGCACATTTTTATCGAGTGCAACTTGCGCAGCAGCAACAAAACGTGCACCAACCACAGACGCCATTGAGCCACCCATGAAACCAAACTCAAAAGAACATGCCGCAACAGGCATCCCTTTAAGGGTTCCTTCCATTGCTACCATTGCATCTTTTTCATTTGATGATTTTTGTGCTGCATTGATTCGGTCTTTATACTTTTTCGTATCTTTAAACTTCAGTAAATCTTGTGGTTCGTACTCTGTCCCTAATTCAGTTGTAGAATCTTGATCTAAAAACGCCAGTAAGCGATTACGCGCACTAATGCGCATATGGTGATCACATTTAGGACAAACGTGTAAATTACGTTCTAATTCAACACTGTAAATAATTTGACCACAATCACTACAATGGCTCCAAACACCCTCTGGAATGTTGTGTTTACGTTGACTTGCGATGCCTGAAGGCAACATCTTTTCAATTTTTTCTATCCAGCTCATAAAAGATCCGTGAAATTCAATAATTCATAAAATACTTGATATGTGATCGAGATTATTAAATCAACAATTTTCAACCACCATTACATCATTGACTTAACTTACACTGTTGAATACTCAAACATAATAAAAATAACTCATTATTGCTTGATAGCAACAAATCATTACAATTTTTGAATATTTATCGACACTTTTCTTTAAACTATGACATTTTTAGACGGCGTTGTTTAAAAGAAAAATTACAAAAGGTTAGTTAAGTTCTAAATATGGCGACATTAAACCATATTCTCAAGGGTAAATGACATAAATAACTGGTCTTACCCTTGTGAGTTGGTGAGGATTTTGCGGCGATCGTTCAAGATATCTAGATAAATAGTCTGACTTCTCTACACTAATTGAAAAATAATGGGCCAACCGCTGGCGTCGGTAATTCAAATGACGCTGGATATTCAACTTCCACCAAGTACAGGCCACCAGCTTTTGCCATTGGTGGCGCAAGCGCACGATCTTTAAGGTCTAATAACTCAATCGGCGCATTAGTTGGCAAACTGCCTTCGCCCACTTTTATTAACGTGCCCACAATATTTCGTACCATATGATGTAGGAAGCCATTTGCCTTTATATCGACCACAATGTACTGACCAATGCGCTCTATTGTTAGATGTTTGATTTCTCTAACTGGCGAGTGCGCCTGACAATGTAGCGCGCGATAGGACGTAAAGTCATGTTCACCGACAAAGTGTTGCCCAGCTTGGGCCATCAGCGTTTCGTCAAGGGGATCATAATAATGACTCAGCCCACTGCCTAAGATAGCGGGACGTAACAGCCCATTACTAATGATGTAACGATAGCGACGGTTAAAGGCACTAAAGCGGGCATGAAACTCATCAGGGACTTGTTTTACCCAGCGGATGGCGATGCTGTCAGGCAGCATGGCATTAACACCTAATGTCCAACCGCGGTCATCTCGAATCGCCGTGGTATCAAAGTGAACGACTTGGCCAGTGCCATGAACGCCAGTATCAGTTCGCCCAGCACACTGCACCGTAATTGGTTCATTGGCGAGTTTAGACAGTGCTTTTTCTAAAACAGCTTGTACTGAAATTACGTCTTTTTGTCGTTGCCAACCGTAATATGCTGAACCGTCGTATTCAACGCCTAATGCTATTCGCATAATTTAAAAACCAACTAAAAAAATAAAAGCGCATTATCGGATAATAATGCGCTTGTTTAAAGAAAATTTATGCCATTAATATTATTTTAAGCGCTTCATTAGTTTTTCAACTTCTTTTACTTGAGCACTATCACCTGTTTGCTTAACTTGCTCAAGCATATCTCGCGCACTATCTTCATCATCGATTTCAAGATAAGCCCTTGCCAGATCCAGCTTTTTTGACGCGCCATTTGGATCGTCATCAACATCGATGCCATCAGCTTCTGGCAGCATTTCAGGAAATTCATCCAACCCAATGTCCAAGTCTACATTTTGATAGGGTTCAGAGTCTTGTTCATTCATCGCTGACTCATCTAGCAGCTTATCAATATCTATAAAGCTGTTTTCTTGCTCAAATTTCGGTAACTGTTCATTGAGTTCTGCTTCTGCATCAATAAGGTCAATGTCAGCGTTTTTTGATTCACTCTGCATAAATGCATCTAATTCATCAACCATCGCATCATTTGCCTGTGGCTTGGACGATGAATCAGCAACAGGCTCAATAACCGAATCCTCGTCGAACTCTGCCATACTTTGCGTAAGGTCGTTATCATCCAGGGCGATAGCTTGGGGATTGATGAATTCATCAAGTTCCTGTGCGGCTGGCTCACCTGTCGATATATCTGAATCGCCAAGCATGTTATCAAGCGCATCAACTAAATGTTGTGCTTCTTGACTAGGTGCTAATTCAGATGGAACGCCCGTGTCGGTATTTTGAATATCAGATATCGGTTGTTCAAATGACTCCAAAGGCTCTATAGCTTGTGAAAGCTCAGTCTGGGGCACTGCTGGCTCATCAGAAATCTCTGCTAAACTCTCTGCAATATCGGTTTCATCAATTGCGTCTTGGGTCATTAGATAAGGTTGCTCAACCTGATCCAATTGTGAAAGTTGCTCTAATGTACTTAGCGGCGGTTTAGCATCTGGCTCATTGAGCACCGAATCCATGTCAGTCAGCATGTCATCGATATCATCTACTGCAACGTCAGCCGCTTGTTCTACGGCATCTTCTTCAACTAACGTATCAGTTTCAGCAAGAAGTGCATCGATATCATCGCTTGCAACGTCTACCGCTGGCTCAATGGCATCTTCTTCAACTAACGTATCGGTTTCAGCAAGGAGCGCATCAATATCATCCACTGCAACGTCAGCCGCTGGTTCAATGGCGTCTTCTTCAACTAACGTATCGGTTTCAGCAAGAAGTGCATCGATATCATCCACTGAAACGTCAGCCGCTGGTTCTATGGCATCTTCTTCCACTAACGTGTCAGTTTCAGCAAGGAGTGCATCGATATCATCCACTGCAACGTCAGCCGCTGGCTCTATGGCATCTTCTTCAACTAACGTGTCAGTTTCAGCAAGAAGCGCATCGATATCATCGCTTGCAACGTCAGCCGCTGGTTCAATTGTATCCTCTTCAGCCAACGTGTCGGTTTCAGCAAGTAGCGCATCAATATCATCAGCGTCGACTTGTGCGTTGGCACCATCAAGTAATGCATCAATATTATCCACGTCGACTGCGTCGTTCGCGCCATCGATTAAAGCATCAATATCATCAGCGTCTACTGTTTCGTTCGCTCCATCAAGCAGAGCATCAATATCATCAGCGTCTACTGTCTCGTTAGCACCATCAAGTAGCGCATCAATATCGTCAGCGTCTACTGTTTCGTTAGCACCATCAAGTAGCGCATCAATATCATCAGCGTCAACGGTTTCGTTAGCGCCATCAAGTAGCGCATCAATATCATCGGCGTCTACAGTTTCGTTCGCGCTTTCAAGTAATGCATCTATGTCATCCTCTGGAACAGCACCGTTTGCTTGTTCTAATAACGCATCTATGTCATCTTCGCTAGTTACATCATCACCTTCAGATGGCGCTAATTCATCAGCCTGAGCGAGTAATGCGTCAATATCATCGGTACTGACAATTTCATCTGACAACTCAGGATCACCCTGCGCTTCCTCTTCTTCAAGCTCATCCGCTTGTGCTAACAACGCTTCTAGATCATCTTGCGCCAGGATCCCATCATCTGCTGGTTCTTGGGCGATCTCAGCTTGAGGTTCAGATAGCTCATCCGGTAACTCAGAACTATCATCTAATTGGATCTCGTCTAAGTCAGATGGCACTAGGAGTTCATCATCGCCGTCTGATGACAGTAAATCGTCATCAAGGTCGGTCAAATCGTCGATATCACTAATTTCTAACAGATCATCGTCGTCGCTTATCAACAAATCATCATCTAAATCTTCAGTGAGTAGATCATCGTCAGTTTCTAGATCTGGAATACCAACATCTTCACTCACTTCTTTGGCTGGTTCTTCTGGCTGAGGCGCAGGTTTATGTCGACGCAATAACCAAATGAATATACCTGCCATAATCCCCGTTGATAAAAGGCTCATGATCGTACCGATGACCCAACCATTATTAAAGATTGAATCGTGCTCCATATCTTTAGCGAGTTGGATATCTTCCAGTTCAGCTTTTAATTCAGCCAATTCATCATGCGCTTGTAAATCGAGCGCTTCTTGCGTTTGCATTTCTGCCAATTTTTCATCAAGAGCTTTAATTTGTGCTTTGAGCGCTTGGTTTTCTTTAATAAGCAACTGCATATCTGTCATGGCAAGAGCCAACTGTTCAGACAATCCAGGGTTTTCCACGGCCTGTGGCATGACTTTCTCAACTGAATCGTCCACCATTTCATTCATCTGAATGTCGTCAACAGGTTTACCAAGTTCTTCTTGCGTTGAGTTAGTCGTGTCTCTGAATGTTTCAACTGGCTCAGGAATGACTTCGACAGGCTTTGTCAGCACAGTAGGTGTCGCTTGTCTCACAACAGGTCGATTAGTTTTTAGCTGGTCATTATTGGCTATGCGCAGTTTGGCAGCGGCATCAGTGATGGTGGCTATATCAGATTGCGAAGGAATGGTAATTGTGCTTCCATCAATAATCGAATGGATGTCATTGTTCTTAAACGCCTGAGGGTTGGCCATAAAGATAGCAATGAGAACTTGGTCAACAGATAGTTTGGGATCCGGACGATTATTGAATGCTATCCGCCATAACGTATCAGTCGGTTTTACAGGGCCATAAGTTGCCGCTTGATTTTTACCAGCCACTTTATTATTAGGGCCGACCAATTCAATCGGTTGAGCGTTAACATCACTCAATGCCAATAATGTAAAAACGATACAAGTCGATATACAAGTACTCATTAAACGATTTATAAAGTCCATCTAGGTCCCTTGTTAATTGGTGTGCTAATCAACCGATTTTTATAATTATTTTATGTTGTCATAATATCAAACAACATATTGCCTAGTAATAAATCAGCGGCAATACCCATGCATAAAAGCACTAAGGCGTAAATTTTTATCTGAATATTAGGACGTTATATTATCAGTAAAAATTCTTAAGCCAAGAGCTTAATGACATTTGGTCATAATAATTAAACAAATTTCGGTTTAGTATTCTAAAAGTGTCAAATTGCTAGCTAGTATTAGCATAAAAACCAAAATGCAATTTTTAAGCCAAGCCACCATCAACTGACCAGCCGTCGGTAATTAGATACAAAAAAGCCGTTTTATGGCATGCATAAAACGGCTCTTTATGTTTGTAAGGAAAATCTAATTAATAGAAGTCACGAACTAACATTTCCGCAATTTTAACACAGTTTAGTGCACCAGAGGTCTTAACGTTATCGCTAACACTCCAAAGGTTTACAGCATGGGGATGTGAAGTATCTTCTCGTAAACGCCCCACATGAACCATATCACTACCAGTGACATCATCAATTTGCGTCGGTATATATTCACCATCTATTTCAACATGCGCTTCCTGCATCAACCATTCTCGAATTTGGTCTACATCTATTGGTTGCCCTAGCTCAACATTAACACTCTGTCCCAATCCGTAAAATACTGGGGTCATGACTGCAGTCGAATTAATTGCAATGCCGCCATCGCCGAGTAATTTGACACTTTGGTCACGTAACATCGCTTCGATGTCTGTTTCACCTTCGTCTAATATTTTTCCTACGGTCGGTAAAATATTGAACGCTAGCTGCGATGAAAACGGATTGTCTTCAACCGCTAAACCGTTAAGTAACTTGCCACATTGTCGAGCCAATTCGTTAATCCCCAAATCACCCGCACTTGACACTGAATGATGACTCATTACATTGATTCGCGTAATGCCAACTTGATCATAAATTGGTTTTAATACTGTCCACAACTGAACCACACTTGGCGCTGGGCTTACCAGAATATTTGCATTACGGAAATCACCAATCGCGTCGCCATTAATGTGCGGAATAATCATTGGAATTTCAGGACGCTGTATAAATGCATTAGTGCTATCGATAATTGCAGCGCCTGACTCGGCGGCAATAGGTGCGAACTTTAGAGATACTTCGTCGCTATGACAGAAAAAGACAATGTGTAAACTTGACCAGTCAACGTCTTTGGCTTCTTTAACACTGATAGATTTACCATTAAATAATGCACTATCGTCGTCTTTTACATCAACATCTATTGGCTGTAACGTATCGATTGCAAAGTCTCTATCAGCTAATGTTTCAATGATCGCTTTACCAACAGCGCCATTTGCACCAACTACACCTACATTAAATTGCTCTGACATTCTTTGCTCCATATTAAATCGTTACACTGTTAAAACCGATATTACGCAACAAATTTGCGTCGGTTTCATTAGTTGCTTGTACTGTAATTGCGCTAAATTCGCGGCGCACTTTATACTGTTTTCGTAAATTATCAAAGCCTTTAGCCGTTAAACCGTGCTGACGGACAAGTTCATCGTCATCTCGCACGTCATAAACTAGAGTTACGAGTTGCTTAATGTCGTCCATCTTTAACGGACTAGACAACGCAACGTTGCTAACATTTGCCTGCGGTAACAACGACGTGAGCAATCTATTTGGCACATAGCCATTGGCTTCACACCATCGTTGATAAAGCATATACGTCCCCCGCGCTTTGCCTTCAAACGAATACCCTGCGATATGGGATGAACCGATATCAACTTTGTCGAGTAATGATCCGTTAATCTCTGGCTCATGTTGCCACACATCCATAACTGCCGTTAATTGCTTACCGCTGCTCAGTATTGTGTTTAACGCATCGTTATCAACAACATCACCTCGACAACTATTAATTAAAATAGCGTTATCGTTTAGCTGGCCTAATCGTGCTTCATCAAACAAATGATAGGTTGGATAATCGCCATCTTTTGTCATCGGAACATGTAGTGAAATAATATCTGCATTCATGACCTCGCTCATATCCCGATAGTCACCCTGCGCACCAGCGTCTTTAAGAGGTGGATCGCAGTAAAAATGGTTAATAGACAATGCGTTAAAAATTTTTGATAGTTCTTGACCAATGTTTCCAGCGCCAACGATTGCCACTGTTTTACTTTTTAGATCAAAAGATTGTCGAGTCGCTAATATCAATAACGCACTCAATACATATTGCGCTACGCCAATGGCATTGCAGCCAGGGGCATTAGTCCAAGTGATTTGGCGCGCGTCTAATGCACCACCGTCAATATGATCAAGACCGATAGTCGCCGAGCCCACAAAGCTCAGTTTATTCGCCTTCTCAATTAAAGCCTCATTAACCTTGGTAATGGAACGCACCAGAAGCACGTCCACGTCAACAAGATCATCAGCAACAATATCGCGCCCAGCTTTAAACGTAATATTTGAAAAGTCACCAAATAGTTCGGTGACATAAGGCATGTTTTCGTCAGCTAATACATTGATCATCAAAAGGCTCAGATAGGGTAAAAATAGGCGCTGATTGTAGCAGCAACTATCCAATTTTAAAAACCTAAATCAACAGGAATTATCAGTCACTTAGCGCTGATGAGCTCTTGTGTTGTTCACAAAGAATACTAACTACTTTTGGTGCGATGAATAAACTGAGCAAAGAGTGACTCAACACGTTCGAGGGACGAAGTTAGCCGATGATCTCCGTCTATTAAATACAAAGGGCACTGCATGCGCTGTGCGTAGCGCATTGAACATTGTGGCGCAATAACATCATCAGACCATCCATGAACAATTTCTACGTTTGGATGAAATGGGTATATCTGAACCTGATAACCTTCAATATAAAGCGCAGGTGCAAGCAAAAAAATCCCTTTAATATCGAATGTCTCTGAAGAAACTAAGGAGACATAGCCTCCCATACTCGAGCCGACTAATACCACGTCATCAGTCTCTCTTGCTAGTACAGCATTTAAGCGTTGCACTCTTTTATCAGGATCTAACGTATCGGAATAATCAATGCTTTCTACCGTGCAGTCAAACGATGTGGCAACCTCCGCTAAACGCTTTATTTTAGAGCCCCAAGGTCCACTTTCTTTGCCATGTGAGAAAATAATTTTCATTTAATCTGCCACCCTCATTAGATGGCTATCATAGCCGTGCGCAACACAGATTAAAATGGTTTAGGTTAGGTACTTTCAAATGTTTTTAACGATTAATTCCGTTTCTGTAATACAGGCAAGAATACGAGTAATGCAGTCTTGCGTGTCAGTGGCTTGCATCTCATTGCCATCCATTAATACATACCGTGATTGGTCTAACCCCAATAAATTCGAAAAATAAAAAGATTCTTTCCAAAACTTGCAAGCAATTGGTGGTTGTTCAAGAAATGCATCACAAACCGCTACGTCTTTTACATAACAGAATACGCCTAGCGCTTTATGTTTATAGACCTTTATATAAACCCCTTTAGGCCAGTGCTTAAGACGAATATCTAAATCGTACTTTATGTCTTCACTTTCTTTTTTAACCACTGTTTTTTTGACTTCAAAAACCCCTCGCCACTCATCGTACATATCATCACTAAAAATGGATGTTTCAATGGTTTCAAATTGACGCTCTATGTTTGCTGTAATTAATTGAATATCTTTCACGATGGTGATTCCTTATTAACATACCAGGATTAAATAATTCGCCATGCTACTGAGCATTAAAATAGCTGTAAAGTGTCGTCACCACAGTAATATTTATGCGTTGATAAGTATTTCTTTTAGCGCCTGAGTTCCGCTTGTATCAAGGGTTTTATACCAGCAATTGACGCGTTCTTGAAAATACAATTATTGGAAATGAGCGAACTGCGCTACAGTGGCGCTTTTGAACATTGAGATACCTATTTGCGCCCCTCAATATTGACAGAACGCCAATACCTCACCTATTTATCCGGCAGTATATTTTCAACGCAAGGATTATGGATTCAACGAATGACTATTGGCTGGATGATGTGGGAATGCACTCGCTCCGAAGTCTGGTTAGGCGCGTTGGCATTTTTAATGTTTTTTCCGACAGTGATCTTTGGACCATTATTCGGTGTTATGGTCGATCGCGTCAACCGCCAATGTGCAGCGATTGTGACTAGTCTTATACTAGCAATAATATCCAGTGCTCTAGCAGTTTTAGTGTACTTTGAAATCGACAACCAATATGTATTACTGACGTTTGCCGCACTGATTGGTATTGCTAACAGTGCCTACCAATCAATTCGGCTTTCGTTTGTGCCGGAGCTTGTTAGTATCAGTAACATGCCCAAAGCCGTTGCAATTAACGCCATTTTATACAACACCTCGCGTTTTATTGGACCGATGATAGCGGGTTTTTTAATGCTTCACTTTGGCAATCAAATAACGCTGCTTGTGGTAGCGATGTGCTATTTACCGTTAACTTTTGTCCTGTGTGTCATCAACGTACCTGCTAAATTAGTCACCGACAACAAGCGATTCACTTTCTTCGATGATATCAAGGCGGGTGTTAACTATGCGTTCAACTCTAAGTTAATTTCACAATTATTAATCGTCATTGGAATTTCCGCACTATTAGGTCGTGGCCTACTGGAGATATTGCCAGCAACCATCGATGTTATTTACAACATGGGCGTACAAGAATTAGCATGGTTAAATTCAGCCGTTGGCATTGGCTCAATCATGTCAGCACTCATGCAATCAAACCCAACACCAAATAAACTAATGAGAGCAGTAACCATCGGCTCCATCGGCTCTGGCGCATTATTGATTTTCTTTACGATGACGAGCCAGTTTGTGGTTGGCTTATTGATTATTGGCGGGCTTGGTTTTTGCGGTACTTTGTGCGGCGTAGGAACCCAATCACTTATTCAAACTTCAGTCCCGAGTGAGTTTAGAGGACGAGTCATGAGTTTATGGGGGGCGATTAATATTGGCGTCGGCGCTGTCGGAGGATTGCTATTTGGAGTAATGACTGAATATTTCGGTTATCCGATATCTCTGGTGACTCTTGGCAGCCTGTGTATCCTTTGTGCTCATTTAAGTACAAAGGACAACATAAATTAATTAAGAATTAGTGATCTATTCTTTTTAAGAGCTAGTTGTATCAGAAACCAATTCAACCGTTATTTGCTGGCTAGTGACATTTTGACTGAACCAACTTGTTTCATTGACGACAGTCACCTTAATAGATAGACCACCTTTACCCATTTGAGCTAACACATTAGCTGCCATTTCGCGGACGGTATCCCAATCTGCGTGGGTTTCTAACTCGCACCAGAATGGCTCATACGACTCACAATTTCGTGCTTCAAAAAAACTATCAATCTCTGCGATAGCGTCCGCTTCAGTTGCTGTTAAAAGCCTCTTTTCCAACAACTGAGATTTAAACTCATTAAAATGAAAATCTAGGTCGATAGCCATTTCTTCTTCGGCGTTACCAATGCCATGAGCTTCTAATTGAAGTGCTGGTTTTGAAGAAATGATGACGAGTAACTTTAATAGCTCTTCGTAATGATAATTGATGTAATCCATGATTTTCACTCCACAGGCCGTAAATAAAGCCCAAAAAAACTTTTATAAAAATTAGTCATTTAAAAATGAAAAGCTAACTAGCTTCTCCATGGTCTAACAATATATTAACGCAGAAATATCACCACATTAAATCGGATAAATTTGTGCAATTCATACGTTAGGTCACACTCTAACAGCTGTTAAATATTTCACGAATACAAAATGTCCACAAACAAAAAAGCCACCGAACTCTCATTCGATGGCTTACGCATGTTTAGTAAAGCGAAACTAGCAAATACTAATTATTTTTCAAACTTTTGAAAAACTAATGTTGCGTTAGTACCGCCAAAACCGAAACTGTTTGACATAAGTGTCGTTAACTTCTTCTCTTGCAGTTCTGTTACTACAGGTAAACCAGCAGCAGCTTCATCAACTTCTTCAACGTTAATTGATGGTGCAATGAAATCATTTTCCATCATTAATAGTGAGTAAATTGCTTCGTGAACACCCGCCGCACCTAGTGCATGACCCGTTAATGATTTAGTTGAACCAAATGCTGGTAGCTTTTCGCCAAATAGCTCTTTGATTGCGCCTAACTCTTTTACGTCACCTACTGGCGTTGATGTACCGTGAGTATTGATGTACTCGATATCACCGTTTGTTGTCGCCATCGCTTGTTGCATACAACGTACAGCGCCTTCGCCTGAAGGTGCAACCATGTCGTAACCATCAGATGTCGCACCGTAACCTACGATTTCTGCGTAGATGTGTGCGCCACGCGCTAATGCGTGCTCTAGTTCTTCAACAACAACCATACCGCCGCCGCCAGAGATTACGAAACCGTCGCGGTTTGCGTCATAAGTACGTGATGCTTTCTCTGGTGTTTCATTGTATTTCGTAGACAACGCGCCCATCGCATCAAAGCCCATTGCTAGCGTCCAATCAACTTCTTCGCCGCCACCTGCAAATACAATATCTTGTTTACCAAGTTGAATTTGCTCTAGTGCGTGACCAATACAATGTGCTGATGTTGCACACGCTGAACTGATTGAGTAGTTAACACCTTTGATTTTAAACGGTGTTGCTAATGTTGCAGAGGTTGTGCTCGACATGATTTTTGGTACTAGGTAAGGACCAACACGTTTTACGCCTTTGTCACGTAATTTGTCAGCGCTAATCACTTGATCAGATGAAGATGCACCACCACTACCCGCTAACAGACCAGTACGAACATTTGATACCATCTCAGGTGTAAGTTTTGAATCATCAATGGCTTGTTGCATGGCTACGTATGCGTATGCTGCTGCATTACCCATAAAGCGCATTGCTTTACGGTCGATATGCTCGCTAGGATCTAAATCAATATTGCCCCATACCTGACTACGTAAGCCAACTTCTTTAAATTGCTCTGAGTAGCTAATACCACTGCGCCCTTCGCGCAATGCTTGAGTTACTTCTTCTGCGTTATTACCAATACTTGATACTACGCCTAAACCTGTGATGACGGCACGTTTCATTTTAAATCCTGTTGTTTCATAAACTGCCCGCATTGTAATAAGTTTCTATTAGCTTAGTGGTCAGCTTTCATGACGAATTAGCCTAAATAAGGTGATATACTATCTGATATTATGCGACACGAGTATTAAACATTTGTTTAAACAGAAAAAAAATACTATTTCAGCAGCGAATTTGAGCTGGAATGAGAACGGAGAGCCAACGTCCGTTGAGTTTGACGATATCTACTTCAATACTGCAGATGGCCTCGATGAAACCACCTATGTATTCATTGATAAAAACTATTTACTGCAGCGTTGGCATGATTGCACCAGTGCATTCTATGTTATCGGTGAGACCGGATTTGGCAGTGGCTTGAATTTTTTGGTGACTTGGCAACATTTTACGCGCTTTAGAACCGAAAATCCTGCGCACCCTCTTAAACGCCTTTACTTCATTAGTTTTGAGAAATATCCATTATCTGAAAATGATCTTGTTAAAGCTCACGACCGCTGGCCGTCTTTAGCAGGACAAGCGGGTCAATTACAAAGCCAGTACCCTGTGGCCATGGCGGGTTGTCATCGCCTTCCTTTTTCAATAACGCCGGAAGGCGATAGCACGGTTATTTTAGATTTGTGGTTTGGTGATATCAAAGACACCATTACCCAATTATCTGTGCCAGCAAATGGGCTCGTTGATTCTTGGTTTTTAGATGGGTTCGCCCCAAGTAAAAACCCCGAGATGTGGAATCAAGCGCTATACAACAATATGGCGAAGCTCTCTAAAGACAATGCATCGCTAGCAACCTTTACCGCTGCAGGTGACGTTAGACGGGGATTACAAGACGCAGGTTTTATCATTAAAAAAGCGAAAGGCTTTGGTAAAAAGCGGGAAATGATAACGGCATTATTTAACCGCAGCACACCATATACAACCCACAACCCTTGGTATCACCGCCCTGCACTCTCATCCGAAACTCAGCGCGTGACCATCATAGGCGGTGGCGTGGCCAGCACTTCCCTGGCCTATGCACTGGCACAACGAGGAATCGACAGTGAAATCATCTGTCAGGATGATGAACTTGCTATAGGCGCGTCAGGTAATCTACAGGGCGGTTTTTATCCACTGTTAAATAGCCAACATGATTTCCTGTCTCAATACTACAGCCATGGTTTTCACTATGCCAAGAATCAATATTGCGCGCTAATCAATGACGATTCATCTGTTGGTGACTTGTGCGGCGTATTGTCATTAGACAGTGATGAAAAAACGTCAACAGCTCATAAAAAGGTCATCGATAGTGATATTTTTCCACAAGAACTTGTCCGCGCAGTTGATTCAGCAACGGCTAGTGAGCTAAGCGGCGTCGCGATCGCCCACAATGCGCTCTATTACTCGACGGGCGGTTGGATCTCCCCTAAACAACTAACAAAGTCACTACTTGCAAAAGCGCAAACACGAGCGTCAGTTAAAGTTAGGTTCAATAGTCAGGTGTCTTCGATGGTTTTTGACGGTCATCAATGGCAGCTTGCCCTACAAGATGAGACTCATCAAGCAACCACCGTCATTATCGCATCCGGTCATGAAATGATAAACTTTACTCAGTGTGAGCATTTGCCGTTGTATGCCACCGCCGGTCAAGTTAGCCACGTAACAGAATCACAGCAAAGTGGGCCTTTAAACATGGTGCTGTGTTATCAAGGTTACATGACGCCCAGTAACAAAGGCCAACACTGCCTAGGCGCTAGTTTTAATCGTGACGTCAGTGGCTATGCCGTCAATGATATCGAACATCAGCAAAACGTCGATAAACTAAACAGTGATGTACCCAGTTTAAGATTTAATAACCTCAGCACAATTAATGGCGGAAAAGTCGGTGTGAGGGGCAGTGTAAAAGATCATTTGCCAATGGTGGGTGCAGTACCTGACTATCTGCAAACTAAATCAACTTATAGTGATTTACACAAAGGAAAGCCAGCTCATAAATACCCGAACGCGCCAGTTCATCAGAAATTATTTATGTTAGGTGGCCTAGGCTCTCGCGGGCTTTGCTCAGCGCCAATGTTAAGCGAGATCCTCAGTTGTCAGCTTACCCAAGAACCATTGCCAGTTTCCCAGCAACTCCTAGATCAACTCAATCCAAATCGTTATTGGATAAAACAGTTAAAGAAGCATAATGTCGACATTTAAATTACAGCAGTTCTCCGTGCGTCAAAGGGACAATGCCATGAAAGTATGCACTGATAGTCTGATCTTCGGCGCCTTAATACCTGTTAAGGATGTAGCCCGTGTATTAGATATCGGTGGTGGTACCGCGCTATTATCTCTAATGGCTGCACAGCGCGGTGCCCATCATGTCACCACTGTCGAATTAATTGAAACCAGCAGTCAAGAAGCAGCCTATAACGTCGCTCAGTCGCCTTGGCATGACTGTATTGACGTAATAACTTGTGATATCAATAATTACACCGCACAAGAGCCGTTCGACCTTATCATCTCAAACCCACCATTTTTTGATAACCACCTTAAAAATGACGATACATTACGTAATACAGCGCGTCATACCGATACATTGAGCTATCGTCAATTATTAGAACAGGCAAAATCATTACTAACGCCCAATGGAGTGATTGCGCTCTTATTGCCTATCCATTCCCTACATGCCATAGACGATATCGCACAGTCGATTGATTTAGTTATCAGCAAGCAAATAGATCTTGTTACGACCAAGGGCGGCACAGCCAAAGTTGCAGTTATCGAATTAGTGTCATCGCTAAGTGTCAATGAAACTATTCAATCCTCTGCCCACAGCACTTTGACGATATATGACAGTCATCAGCAATATAGCGAACAAAGCACTCGTTTATTGCAAGATTTTTTGCTACGGTTTAAACAAATTTAGTGGTCTTCAATATTTAACGCTTAGGATTTTAGCTTGCAAGAACGTTCTACTGATTTAGTTAACTGGTTTCGCCAGTCAGCACCTTATGTCAATGCTCACCGCGGCAAAACATTTGTCATCATGTTAGGTGGGGAATGTATCGCCCATGACAACTTTTACAATATCGTCAATGATATATCGCTGCTCAATTCACTTGGCATAAAAGTGGTTGTCGTTTATGGCGCTCGCCCGCAAATTGAAGCGCGATTGTCAGAGCAAGGCATCGAAAGCCGTTTTCATAAGCAAACGAGAATTACCTGTGATTCAGCGTTTTCCCAAATAAAACAAATTGTTGGTCAACTACAATTTGAAATCAATGCCCAATTATCAATGGGACTCATCAATACGCCAATGCAAGGCGCAAACATTAATGTAGTCAGTGGCAATTTTGTTACTGCACAGCCTATTGGGATTGTTGATGGCGTCGATTATCTCTACAGCGGTAAAGTAAGACGTATTGACACCCAAGGTATAAAACGACAACTGGATCAACAAGCAATTGTTTTGGTCAGTATCATTGGTTATTCAGCAACTGGTGAGAGTTTTAATCTAAGCGCCGAAGAAATAGCAACGCAGTTATCCATCAAACTTGGCGCTGACAAAATGATAGGGTTTGCATCGGAACGCGGTGTGCTTACAGATGATGGCGAAGTGATCCCAGAGCTACTCCCTGACCAAGCATCAGAGCGATTAACAAAACTTGAAGCGCAAGGTCGAGTTCTCAGTGGCACCGCCACCTATTTACGTGCAGCAATCGCAGCATGTAATGCGGAAGTTGCTCGTAGTCACCTAGTGAGTTATCAACTTGACGGTGCCTTGCTGCAAGAGCTATTTTCTCGTGACGGTATAGGAACGCAAATTGTCATGGCAAGCTCAGAGCAGCTGCGCCAAGCGACAATCGATGACATTGGCGGCATTATGGATTTGATCAAGCCCTTGGAAGAACAAGGACTATTGGTGAAACGTTCCCGTGAACAATTAGAAACGGAAATTGACAAGTTCTCTATTGTCATGCGCGACGGGTTAGTCATCGGATGTGCGGCGTTATATCCAGCAAAAGATAACAAAATTGGTGAAATGGCTTGCGTTGCGACACATCCCGAGTATCGTAAGGCCTCACGTGGTGATGCTATTGTAAAAGCAATTAGTACACAGGCACTCAAGTTAGGCTTATCGCAGCTGTTTGTGTTAACAACGAGCTCAATTCACTGGTTTAGAGAGCGTGGTTTTAATCCTGTGACTATTGACCAATTGCCTGTTGAGAAACAAGTACTGTATAACTATCAGCGTAACTCAAAAATATTAATTAAAGATCTTACAGCCTAATCGCGGTAATTATCAGAAACAACATTGGGATAGCATGAAACACCTTAAAAAGATCCACCGCGCGCCCATTCGCGTTTCTCGTATTCAAGGTCGACGAATGCGTAATAACTTTCGTCGCTCGATGCTTGATTTAAAAATAGCATTAGCCCAAGAAAAAGAAGAAACCAAAGAGATGCTGCAAATCTATGGCAAAGGGATCAAAGGCCAAGCGGACAAACAAGATTTAGCCGTAGCTCACGCACAGTTTTTTGACTTACTAAAGGGTTTGGGTCTTGGCGTCTTCGCAGTACTTCCTTTTGCACCTATTACTATCCCCGTCATTATCAAGCTCGCTAAAGCAGTTGGCGTTGATGTTCTGCCAAGTTCCTTTAATCAAAAAGATAAATAGTTACTGCGATAAAAAAGCCAGCAATTACGCTGGCTTACTATTGTTCTACAGAGAGCGGGATGGTCTAAGTACCACACTTGAAAATATTAACCCCGCCACCAGCGACATAAAGATTAAAAACGATTGCGTGCCAATAGAATCCACAGCCAAAATTTGCTGGCCCGACACAACCGTATTTAAACCAATATAGACTTTACTGCCTGGAACCAAAATGACGAGTCCCTGTAATGACACTAAAATTGCTGGTGCGTTAAAGATCCGCGAATACAAGTTACTATAAATACCTACACAAAACGCACCAAAAAAGGCGCCAAGTGCCACGTCAAAGTAATTTGATGCCAATGAGCTCATGCCAAATGCGATAAATCCTGACAAGATACCCCATGGCGAATCTTTGAGCCGGATCTTAAACATCACTACTAAGCTACTACCCAATAATAGTACGGCAATCCACGCAGTCCATGCTTGAACTTGTTCTGGTTGAACAAACTCTGCATCGCCCCATACCATTTTACCTATCGCAAAACCGAGTACAGCGCCAAAATACAGTTTAAACAACAGCATAATGGCATCCATGATCCGCGCCGTCCCAGACATTAAGTCTCTAGCGGCTAATTCTCGTAGGCCAAGCGTTAAGGCAAGACCAGGAATAAACGCGATGATGCTCGACAATACGACGAGTGATTTGTTGATGTGAGGGTCATAATGCATGAGCCCTGCGACACAAAAAGCCGACACCAATGACACTAAAGGCTCAAGCATTTTGCTCACTCCTTTAGATATCGATGCCCAATAGACAAATAGATAAACCACCAAACTCATAATAAACGACCAAATAACGTCGTTCCAACTGGTTGCCATGAGCATGGCAAAAGCGCCACCCGAGATACCAAATGCTAAAAATGAGACTGGATGCGTGTATGGTTCTGGTTTATTTTGAATATCTTCCAAGCGGTCAATGGCTTCAACTAGACCACGCTCACCACTCGCCAATTCATCAACTAATTCATCAGTTCGTGCCAATGAGCCTAAATCAAGATCGCCTGGTTTCACTCGTACCACATATAATTGCTGCTGATCATGCTCACCAAGTTGCCAGAGCGCAAACGTTAACGATGTAGGAGTGACAATAAAAGAGCCCCCCATCCCTAATATGGCGGTCACATTGAGCAAATGCGCTTCAAGGCGATACGCAGGCGTGCCGAACTTGTGCAAAGCTTTACCCAAGTTAATAATAAATTTTCTGCGCTGCGAAAACGGTGATGAGGTCACGGTTTTAATCCAAATGTTAAAGTCATTAATAAGAAAATTGCGTATTAAATCAAATTCAAAATCTTGCTGAATTTATAATTTAAATACCACTGTACGCTTGCTTAACACATCGTGACAAGTCTTTGATCAAAAAGAGCAAAAACTGGGTTGTTTTGATGGTGCAAATTTGTGGGCGATTGTAGAGATTTAACGAGGCGTGTAAAGTTATTTTTATAAAAACTTGATGAATTTCAAAGCAAAAAAAAAGATAAGACATAACGCCTTATCTTTTTAGTATCTTCAATCATTTTATACTATCGAATGAATCGATAATTTAGATGATTTGAAAACCAATTATAATGGTTTGATGTTCTCAGCTTGAGGACCTTTTTGGCCTTCAGTTACTACGAACTCAACTTTTTGACCTTCAGTCAAAGTTTTGAAACCGTCACCAACGATGTTACGGAAATGAGCGAAAACGTCTGGGCCGTTTTCTTGCTCGATGAAACCAAAACCTTTAGCTTCGTTAAACCATTTTACTGTACCAGTAGATGTAGACATAATATTATCCTATTCAATATAAATTTTAAAACGTCCCTAATCGGGACTGTGGCGCTGAAAGTGCTGCTATGAATTATTGAAACAGGACGAAGTGAAAACACATCGAGTGGAACATTAATCTAGATCTTACCTTAAAGCAGCGATGATTATAGAACCGCGGCGCCAATAGTCAAGTTGTTTCTACACATACCGAGCAATCAATTGGTTATTAATCGTTGATTTTAGTCATAGAAACGCCGCTAATGTACCTTGCCTTACTCAAAAGGTAAGTTTATGCTCTTACCTTTTAATCATTTCAATTTGTTAAGGTCACCTTGTGAAACCATTGCCTACCCTAAACTTACAGTCAAAAGTAAGTCCCGAAGAATGGTCTATTCGTGTAGATTTAGCCGCGTGTTATCAATTGGTTAGTCATTTCGGTTGGGACGATTTAATTTATACGCATTTATCAGCACGCGTACCTGGCACCAATTATTATCTGGTCAATGCATTTGGCTTAACCTTTGATGAGGTCACAGCATCTAATCTGGTCAAGGTTGATCTTGACGGTAACATCATTGATGACAGCCCATTTACCATCAATCCAGCCGGTTTTACTATTCACAGCTGTATTCACGAAGTGCGTGATGATGCCCATTGCGTTATTCATCTTCATACCAACGCAACAATCGCCGTGGCAACACAAAAGGATGGCTTATTACCCTATAGCCAATATTCAATGTTCTCAATGTCTTCATTAAGTTACCACGCTTATGAAGGATTGGCGGTTAATGACGCAGAACGAAAACGTCTACAGGACGATTTAGGCACCACCAATCACATGTTGTTAGTCAATCACGGTGGTCTCACCGTTGGTCCAACAGTAGGAGATGCATTTATGAGAATGTATGACCTACAACGAGCTTGTGAGATCCAACTGCTTATTCAATCGAGCAATCAACCAAGCTTATTAGTAGAACAATCAATTCAAGATAATATTTATCATCAGGCAAATGTCGTTCACAGTGGTTCAACGGGTGGGCAATTAAGTTGGCCAGCGATGCTTCGAAAAGCCTATCGCATTAATCCAAGCTTTGCCTCATAAGCCAATTTTAGGAGTAATTTATGAAAGTAACTTCCGTAGAAGTTTTTGATATTCACTGCCCTGACCGCCAAGGTTGGAATCCAGTATTTGTGCGTGTTCATACCGATGAAGGCATTAGCGGTGTCGGCGAAGCTGGCCTGGCCTATGATTTAGGCCACAGCGCAGCGGCTCATATGATTAAAGAAATGGCCCAAGCGTTTCTAATTGGCCATGATCCTTTTCAGACAGAGCACCTATGGGCACGCATGTTACGAGAAAGCTTTTGGGGGTTAGGTGGCGGGCCTGTTATTTACTCAGCAATGAGCGCGATAGACACGGCACTGTGGGACATCAAAGGTAAAGCACTCAAGCTACCTGTTTATCAATTGCTAGGCGGTAAAGTAAATACCGATTTAAGAACCTACGCGTCTCAACTTCAGTTTGATTGGGATAGTGAGTTTAAAGCGCTAGCGCATCCTGAAGAATATGCAGAAGCAGCATTAAAAGCAGTTGCACAAGGCTATGATGCGGTTAAAGTCGACCCTATTATGTACAATAAAAACGGTGAAACCTATTACGATCGCACCAAAATTATTTCCCGAGCTGAAATGAAGCTATACCGTGCACGCATGCAAGCGATTCGCGAAGCGGTTGGTGATGAAGTGGACATCATTTTCGAATGTCATAGCCTTCCTGGCGCAACCACAGCCATACAGTTAGGAGCAATAGCAGAAGAGTTTGACTGTATGTATTACGAGGAGCCTGTTAACTATCTCAATCATTCACTGCACAGTAAAGTTGCGGATAAGGTTAATGTTCCTATTGCAGGGGGTGAACGCCTATACAATCGATGGCAAGTACGTCCCTACCTCGAAGAACAAAGTGTCGATGTCTTGCAACCAGACATTGGTTTATGTGGTGGATTTACAGAAACGAAAAAGGTATGTGATTATGCCGATATCTTTGATGTACGAATTCAAGCGCATGTTTGTGGCGGCCCAGTTGCAACAGCAGCGTCACTACACTTAGAAACGGCCATACCAAACTTCTTGATTCACGAGCACCACACATACGCTATCAAGCAATGGAATCGTGAGCTATGTTTACAAGACCCTCAACCGATAAATGGCAAGTTTAACGTGAGTGAAGCGCCAGGCATTGGCATCGAGCTAAATGATGAAATTGTTTATCGCTCGCCGCACTTAGTGATAAAGTAAATACTTATTTAAACGGACATGGTTGTATCTACAGTCATGTCTCCCGTGTAAATGAGGGATTTATTGCACACATAACGGAGTTTCTAGTTTATGGTCAAACAACGGTATAAATACCCTTTTGTCTTACTTATTGCTTTAGTGCTTACAGCCATTTTTATCGCCCTTTCTTATTTAAACCTAACCAGCCATTGGCATTATCAATCATTAATTATTAAGCAAAAACTCCAACAACAGTCACAACGGACTAATGCAGATCTAGCTAACTATCTTGTCCCGCTGAATGCTCGTTTCACAGGCACAGAATGTACTCCCGAAATTCTAAGGGCAATGCGCGAAGCTGAATACTATTCTGCTAACTTACATGAATACGGTTTTCTAGTTGGTAATGAACTCATTTGTACGTCGAATGTCGGCATACTTGACCAGCCGTTGATTCAACCTCGCGCTGACATTCAAGCTCAAGGTGAAGGTATATCATTTACACGTTTAGCGCCTGTCGGCATCCTTCCTGGAAGCGAAAAAGCGGTGCGGTTACGCGTTGGTCAATTTCAAGCATTGCTAAAGTCTAATAATCATTCTTCACTTGGATACGATGCCATTGTATTTGTGTATGACGGAGAGCAGTTTCTCAGAGCTTATACAAATCAATATGATTGGTACAAACCTTTGAGAAGTGCTCCACATACAGATACAGTGTCGACAATCAGCAACGGAAAGTGGTTACAACAATATTGCTATGCGCAGCAAACCTGTGCCCTCATAAAAATTGATATCAAGACGTTTATAAAACGCAACGCGATTATCTTAGGTTTAACTACCCTACTCATTTTTGCCATGATGGTCGTAATATTTTTTAAATTTTATCGCGCGATTAATGACTATTTTTCGTTCGAGAGACAAGTTCAAAGAGGTGTTAATGTCTCGCAAGTTGAGTGCGTTTATCAGCCAATCATTGATAATCAAACAGGCCTTTTAAGCTCTTGTGAAGTGCTGTGCCGCTGGCGTGATAACACTGGTCATCTGCATGGCGCATTTGCGTTTATCAATGCAGTCATCAAGAATAATCAAGAAGCATTATTGACAAAGGTTGTCGTACAAAATGCAATTAGAGATTTTAAGACACTTAATTTATTAGGCAAAGTTCGCCTTTCAATTAACTGTTTTCCAAGTGATGTCGCCAGCGGTCATATTGAAAACGTGCTGCGTAGGTATGTTCCCAGTGAGCACCTATCAAGTATCGTTGTGGAAATTACAGAGCAGCAAAGTTCAAAAACAAATCACATCAGTACTGCGATTGAGCAACTACGAGCACTGGGTATTAAGATAGCGATCGATGATTTTGGAACGGGACATTCCAACCTTGAACAATTAAAAGACTTAAAAGTCGATTATCTAAAAATAGATCAGAGTTTTATTATTGATATTCTAGACAATAAACTCCATCGCCAAATGGTTGAACTTATAGTGAAACTTGCTCAAGAGATGAATCTTAGCTGTGTCGCCGAAGGCGTAGAAACACAGGCACATCAATCGTTAGTTCCAGAACTCGACATTGCATTCAGCCAAGGGTACTTTCACGCTAAACCTATGGATAGAGAAGGTCTTAAAGCTTATCTTGATGCAAACCTTTAAAACCATACACTGACGCAGCGTTGTTATAGCATAACGCTGCTAGTAATTCTGTTCCCAATTCAAGCGATTGATAATCATGCCAGAGTGATTGATATGGTTGACTAAACAAGATCAGTGGAAAGTTACTAGCCAGCATGACACGTTTATGACCAAAAGATTTAATAACCGAACTGATAACTGTCGAAATATGAGTTTGATCATAGCGCCTGTTTACCATCTCCCAGCCGGACATTTTCATATAAACCAAAGGACACTTAGCTAATTTCATGATATTCGTCTGCCATTGAGCTAAAGCCTCTTGTGCCTGCGGCGCGAAGCATCCATGACTTAAGATCACCACTAAGTTAGCGTTTTCTGCGCAAACTTTTATCACGGCATCGACTGCAGAAAAATCATTACCATCTATTTGAGTTTCGAAGATGAACTGAGCTTTTGCCAAATAATCTAAATTGGTCATTGCATTGGGATGTTCAACAAGTTCGACGGCTTCATCATCGAAGATATGGCGTACCCCAACAACACTGGAATAGCGCTTGTAGCGATCGATTAATCGGCGAAATTCAAAGGGCGCGAGTGTAATATCTGCATAACCAACTGATTTAAATGAGCCTTGTACATGACGTTCTAACCATTCAATTTCAAGCCAAGGCTGTTCATTGTTAAACCCAGCTTCAATATGAACAAAGCCTTTTAACGTTAATGGCGACTCGACACAAAGGTCTCGCTCGTCAAAATTACGCGCAATAATAGCTTTATCAGGCCAATGAGGTTGATTGTTCTCATTGAGCCATTGATAGTGTCCCTTATTGCGATCAAATAAATGAATATGAGGATCAATAAACTGCATTGATTTATCTGCCTTATTGCGCTGTGTATCCACCATCGATAGTTTGCAAACTACCCGTAATAAAAGAGGCTTGCTCGCTTGCAAGGAAAAACGCGTAATTAGCAACTTCCTCTGGCTGACCAAGGCGGCCAAGAGGCTGCAATGCCTCTTCTTCTTGATGAATTATAGCTTTATCACTGCCACTTTGCGCACAGTATTTGTCAATAGCGCTATGATACAGCGGTGTTTCAATCGTACCGGGACACAGCGCATTAGCGCGAATATTGTACTTGGCATAATCAAGCGCCGTAGTTTTCGCCATCGACGCTAATGCATGTTTTGAAAGGTTGTAAGCAAAGGAGTTTGTTTTTCCAATCATTGCTTGATCAGAAGCAATGATGACAATGGCACCAGATTGTTGTGATTTCATTATGCTCAATGAACTTTGAATAGCAGCGTAAGCCCCTTTTACATTGACCGCAAAAACTTTATCAAAGTCTTGCTCTGACGTTGCCTCTATATTGGCTGAATAGTGTATGCCGGCATTACAAATCAACGCATCAATTTGTCCAGTCTTTTCAATAATATCAGAGATAGCATGGGCAACCTGGGCCATATCAGACATATCACATTGTTTGTAAATACCTATTTCACTAGCAACCAAATCAAGATTATATACTTGATAATCATTAGCGATAAATTTTTCAACAATTGCTAAACCAATTCCTTTTGACCCACCAGTAACCACCGCAACTTTCTTCATAATAACTAACATCTCACTTTTCGATGACGTTATGGTACCCTGTTTATATACCAGAGTTAACTGTTAAAAGAGAAGAACATTGCAAGTAGCATGGCCTGTATTACTAAAAATTAAGGGGGACGAGCATTTAATTTATTGCCCTGATGAGCTGACTTTATGTTCAGAAATAGCGTCAATGATACTACCAATTTCGAAGAACGACTTCATTGTTGACACACAAGGCCACCAATTTTGTTTTAAAAACGATGGCCAATTACAGCGCAGCGACACCAGCTATTCGCTCACTGCGTTGACTCAATTGATCAGAGCGCACCTAAGTGCACTCGATCACTGCTGTGTTACTAAGCTACGTTTTACCAACTTCCAACAAGCGATTGCCGCAGTAGCCACTTAACCCGTGTGCATTAAAATCGCCATCACTTATAAAATGTGAACGCCTTGACATGCTTTGCTTAGGTAAATTGATTCTTTGATGCCTGTTTTTTCAAAATAACGACTTTCAATGAGCTCGCAAACACTCGCCACTTGATCGCTAGGCAACACGGCTACAACACAGCCGCCAAAGCCACCACCAGTCATCCGTGCGCCACCATTATCACCAATCGCTTCATTGAGCACACCGACTAAATAATCTATTTCAGGTGTCGTTATCTCAAAATCGTCTTTCATCGACGCGTGAGATGCTCTCATCAAATCGCCAAGCGCTTTAATATCCCCTTTACTTAATGCATCAGCAGCGTCCAATGTTCGATGATTTTCATAAACAACGTGTCGAGCTCGTTTTAATTCAACGTTCGCCAGTCCCTGTTTACCCGCTTCAAAGGTGTCAATATCAATATCACACAACAATGCCACGCCAAAGTGCTTAGCAGCGACCTCGCATTGTTTTCGTCTAGTATTATATTCACTGTCAACTAAGCCGCGTTTAACATTTGAGTTAACAATCAATACAGCGCTATTGTCAGGCAAGCTAATTGGCGCCGTTGCTAATGTTTCGCAATTTATCAGTAGTGCATGGCCCGCATTACCCGATGCTGAAATAAGCTGGTCCATGATACCGCATTGACAGCCAACAAATTCGTTTTCGGCCTGTTGTGATATCAGCGCTAATGTTTGATTCGATAATGCCAAGGATGAAACTTCGCTTATCACTTTTGCAACACCAACCTCTAGCGCAGCTGATGAACTAAGCCCTGCGCCTTGAGGCACATCGCCAGAAATAACCATGTTTACCCCCACTAAATTGGGATAATGCTGTGCCATCACTGACACAACACCACGTACATAATTACTCCAAAATTTGTCCTCGTTATGTGCAATATTATCGTCAATGCAGAATCGGTCTTGCTCATCGTCATAATCAGCGGCAACAACATGAACTTCTTGGTCGTTTCTGGCAGAAAAGCTAATCAGCGTTTGATAATTTATTGCACAAGGTAAAACATGACCGCCGTTATAGTCAGTATGCTCACCAATAATATTAACTCGCCCAGGCGCACAGACTACCTGTGGCTCAACACCATCAAAATGATGCTTAAAAATGTCAGTAACGTTCTTTAATTGAGTATTATTCATTACAACTGGTCCATCACTTCTCTTAATCGAGCGGCAGCGGTTTCAGCGGTTAAATCCCGTTGCGACTCAGCCATCATTTCGTAACCAACCATGAATTTTTTCACCGTCGCACTGCGTAAAAGTGGCGGATAAAAATGGCCATGCAATCGCCAGTGTTCATTCGCGTCGCCAGATTCTGGCGCACTATGCCATCCCATCGAATAAGGAAAACTACAGTTAAATAATTTGTCGTAACCTGCTGTGATGGCTTTAGTCGCCTGTGCTAGCGAAGCCTTAAGCTCTTTAGTTAGCTGATTAAAACTAGCGATATTGCCTTTAGCTAAGATCATTGTCTCAAACGGCCACGCCGCCCAAAAAGGTACCACAACCATCCAATGTTCATTCTCATAGAGAGTACGGCGCCCATCAGCTTGCTCTTTAGCGGCATAATCAGCCAACAGCGCACTGCCGTGACGATTGTAATAGTCCAGTTGATTCGCGTTTTCTGACTCAATTTCTGTCGACAGGTGATTATGTGCCCAAATTTGGCCATGGGGATGTGGCTGCGAACAGCCCATTACGCTGCCTTTATTCTCAAATACATGAACACATTGATAACGCTCACTTAAAGACTGGTAGTGACTCTGCCAGGTATCAATAACGCGCGTAATTTCATCCACAGACATCTGCGCGAGCGATTTATTATGTTGCGGTGAATAACACACAACATGACATTCCCCTTGCGCTTGCTCAACGTGAAATAACTCATCAGTCGGCGTATTTTCTTTCTCATCATCGGTGGTTAACGCACCAAAATCATTCAAGAAAACAAAGGTATCTTTATAATCAGGGTTAATCTCGTTATTCGCTCGTGTATTACCTGGACACAAAGGACAGCTTTCATCAAATGACGGTGTACTATCAGCTGCTGGTTCTTCAGTCGCCCCTAACCAAGGACGGTTATTACGATGAGGAGATACTAAAACGTAATCGCCACTTAATGGATTTTTTCTGCGGTGAACCTTCGTTAAATTATCGGTCGACATCTACTCTAGTCCCTTAGGGTAGTTAGTTTGCCAACGCCAACTATCATCAGTCATCGCTTTTAAATCATGCGTTGCCTGCCAATTCAGATATTGTTTTGCTTTAGATGCATCTGCAAAATTTGACGCAACATCACCCTCACGACGAGGACATATTTTATAATCAATGGTGCATTTGGCTGACTGGGAAAATGCGGCGACCATATCCAACACCGAATAACCTTGCCCAGTGCCTAAGTTGTAAGGATGAAACCCAACATCCTTTACGTGATGTTTAAAAGCATCTACGTGTCCAGCAACCAGATCTTGGACGTGAATATAATCGCGAACGCCGGTGCCATCATGGGTGTCATAATCGTCACCGAACACGTTTAGCTGTTCTCGAATGCCAATAGCAGTTTGAGCAATATATGGCATAAGGTTATTAGGAATACCATTGGGGCTTTCACCCAACTGCCCGCTAGGATGGGCACCAACGGGATTAAAGTAACGCAGCGCAATAGCTAAGGCATCAGAATTTGCAGTGCAGTAATCTTGTAAGATCCGTTCCACCATGACTTTGGTCCAGCCATACGGGTTGGTCGCACTGATAGGATGCTTTTCATCCAGTGGTAGATATTGTGGGTCGCCATAAACTGTTGCAGATGACGAGAACACCAACTTAGCAATATTATGTTTTGCCATGACTTCCAGCATAGTAATGGTATGACTGACATTGTTGTGATAATAAGATAAAGGCTGCACTGTTGATTCTCCGACCGCTTTGAGTGCTGCGAAATGGAAAACCCCCTCTATTTTATGTGCACTAAAAATAGTGGATAACAACGCTCTGTCACTAATACAACCTTCGTAAAACTCAAACTCATTACCAGTAATTTTAGTTAACTGCGTCAATACACGGCGACTTGAGTTACTCAAGTTATCAAGAATAATCGGGGTGTAGCCGGCGTCAAATAATGCAATTACCGTATGACTACCGATAAACCCTAAGCCACCTGTTACTAATACTTTCATAGTTTGTTCCAATTATTTAATTCGTAGCTACCCAGCGCTATTACCACCACGCACTGTAAAATGCGATTAGAATTGCAATAACGGCAACCGTTGCGATGTTAAATCCGCCCGTTGTTTTAAAACTAACATTATTTAAATCTATCGCTTTCTCTTGCGCTTTATTTTCAATAAGTGATATCACAACAGCAATCGCCAGACAGCTTAGGAAAACGATGCCCACGCGATCCATGAATGGCAATGTTGGCCAGCTGTATTTTAAGACAAGTGATAAGACGAACGAACCGATAGCCGCACATAAGCCCGCATTAGCGGTGGTTTTCTTCCAGAACATGCCCGTGATAAAGAGCACGACAATGCCTGGCGTGAAGAACCCAGTAAACTCTTGGATATATTGAAATGCTTGGTCAAACTGCCCCAGTAAAGGCTGCGCGACAATCATGGCAATGATTAACGCGCCTAAGCTAACAAAGCGGCCAACTTTTACATAATGCTGTTCACTGCGCGGTTTTGCGTCTGATTTGTATAAATCCATCGTGAAAATAGTTGCAATACTGTTTGTCATCGATGCTAACGACGAAACAATTGCTGCAACTAATGCGGCAAATACCAACCCTTTAAGGCCAACAGGCATTAAGTTCATTAACTGAGGATAAGCTTGGTCGGCGCGCTCTAAATTTGGCAACAACACCACTGCTGCAATGCCCGGTAGCACAACAATTACTGGCATTAATAGCTTAAGGAAGGCCGCAAAGGCAATACCCTTCTGGCCTTCTCGTAAACTCTTTGCTGCTAATGTACGTTGAATAATGTATTGATTGAATCCCCAATACGACAAGTTCATAATCCACATGCCACCAACAAGTACCGATAGACCCGGTAAGTCCATGTAATGTTCGCTGTCTTTAGCAAGGATCATGTCGAATTTTTCAGGCGCCTGCTCGGTTAATGCAGCAAACCCAGCAATAATCCCCTCGCCCTGACCAATTAAATCAAGCGCGGTGTAAGATAAGAATAAACCACCGAAGATTAAGAGTACCACTTGAATAATATCGGTAAATGCTACCGCTTTTAGACCACCATAAAGCGAGTAAGCTACCGAGAATAAACCAAGGAAAATCATACCAGCCATCAAATCAACACCAGTAATGGTATTAATAGCCAGCGCGCCAAGCCATAGAATTGCTGTTAAATTAACAAGGACATAAACGCCGAGCCAAAACACCGCCATGGTAACTCGTACACGGCTATCAAAGCGTTCTTCTAAGAACTGCGGCATGGTATAGATTTTCTTTTCTAAGAAAATTGGCAAACAATACTTACCAATAATCATCAGGGTAATGGCCGCCATCCATTCATACGAGGCAATGGCTAAACCAATTTTAAAGCCAGATCCTGACATACCTATAATTTGTTCGGCAGAAATATTAGCGGCAATGAGTGATGCACCAACCGCCCACCAAGGTAGGCTATTTCCTGCTAGAAAATAATCGTTAGCACCCTTTTCATGCCCGTCTTTTTCCCGTGAAACGTACATTGCCACAGCAATTAAGCCAATGACATAAGCAATAAACACTACAATATCAATCGTATCTAAACTCATGATTTCTCTCTTTTATTATTGTTATAAAATCTGTAGCGTTACTGCAATAACGCCTTAATTCGTTGCTAAATCAGACAATACAATCGATTGACTGATAGTGTGACTCTCACCATGTAAAAGCGGTTTTACGCCATGATGTAACGCTTCTTCACGCGTCATCGTTAACGCATTGGCGCAATGACTTATTGGTTCAATACACAAGAATTGACCATCAACAGGACGGTACAGCACCTGTCTCTTATACACATCTGACGCTGCCGACGAAGAGGATAGTGTAGATC
>CAJXRU010000028.1 GCA_913060565.1 uncultured Gammaproteobacteria bacterium
ATACGAGATCATGCCTAGTCTCGTGGGCTCGGAGATGTGTATAAGAGACAGGATCCAATGCGACGATAAACGTTGTTTTTCTTGTTCAACACTTTCAATTTTTTCGTTAAACAATTTCCAACGATGATCATCCACTAAACCAAGTTCTCGACCTTGCTCTGTTAAGCGAATATCTGCATTGTCTTCACGTAATAACAAACGGTATTCTGCACGTGAAGTAAACATGCGATAAGGTTCTTTAGTACCAAGTGTTGATAAATCATCAATTAACACGCCCATGTATGCCTGGTTACGTTGTGGTGACCAAACGTCTAAATCTTGTGATTGACGAGCGGCGTTCATACCAGCAATTAATCCTTGTGCGCCAGCTTCTTCATAACCAGTTGTGCCGTTAATTTGACCCGCAAAGAAAAGACCATTGATAAATTTGTTTTCAAGGCTTGGTTTTAAATCTCGAGGATCAAAATAATCATACTCAATAGCGTAACCTGGACGTGTAATGAAGGCATTTTCAAAACCCTTCATTGAATTAACCAATTTTACCTGTACATCGAATGGTAAGCTGGTGGATATACCATTTGGATAAACTTCGTTAGTTGTTAGTCCTTCAGGTTCAACAAAAATTTGATGTGAATTTTTATCAGCAAAACGAGTGATCTTATCTTCAATCGATGGGCAATAACGTGGACCAGTTCCTTCAATCACGCCTGTAAACATTGGACTACGATCTAATCCGTTACGAATAATGTCATGCGTATTCTCATTGGTATGAGTGATATAACATGGGATCTGCTGTGGATGATCGCTTTTATCGCCAATAAATGAAAATGTTGGTAATGGGGTATCCCCTGGTTGCGCTTCTAATTTAGAAAAATCAATAGTACGTGCATCAATTCGCGGTGGCGTTCCGGTTTTTAGACGATCAACACGTAATGGCAATTCACGTAAACGTGCAGCTAGTTTAATTGACGCTGGATCACCAGCACGACCACCGGTATGATTTTCTAATCCAATATGAATGGTTCCACCTAAGAAAGTTCCTACCGTTAGCACGACAGCTTTGGCAGTAAATTTAATGCCCATTTGAGTTACAACACCACAAACTTGATCGTTTTCAACGATGAGGTCATCACATGATTGTTGGAAAATAGTCAGGTTAGGTTGATTTTCTAATTTAGCGCGAACAGCTGCTTTGTATAAAGCGCGATCAGTTTGAGCACGTGTTGCACGAACTGCTGGGCCTTTACTTGAATTAAGCGTTCGAAATTGAATACCAGCTAGATCAGTAGCTTGTGCCATATAACCACCAAGGGCATCAATTTCTTTAACTAAATGTCCTTTACCAATTCCACCAATGGCTGGATTACAAGACATTTGGCCCAAGGTGTCGATGTTATGTGTTAGCAGCAGGGTATTTTGCCCCATACGTGCAGCGGCTAGAGCAGCTTCTGTGCCTGCATGACCACCACCAATGACAATTACATCAAACTGTTTGCTAAATAACATCTCTCATACCACGTCTTTCAAAAGGGCGAATATTCTACCAATTTTTTAGCAGATCTAAAACGATCATTTTGTGGAGATCCAACACATAATATAAATAGAATTATTTAAAGATCTTTATTATCTCTTATTATTAATGATCGCTTAGATCTGTGTGTAAGTGATCTAAGATCCTGATGATCTTGATCTTAATGGTGATCATAAAGTGTTAAATGATCGCGATCTATCTTGGGATCAAACTGTGTATAAAAATGCTAGTTATCCACAGGGTGATTTGTAATTAAAGTTATTAACGAATAAGTATTTTTTTTATGGCTGATATAAAGTAGTTATTCACAGGTTTGATTGTTCGAAAAATGAGTTATTGGATAACTTTTTTAGATCTAAAACCTAAAAAAACGGATCTCATGATGAAAATGAGATCCGTTTTTAGATGATCTTGTTGGTGTATTTAGTGCGATCTTTGACGATGTGATCACATTATTTTTAACTTGAAAGCTTATCTTGCCACTGCTCAAACCAATGTTGAGCGTGATCTTCTGGTATTTCTCCGGTACTAACATCGATATTTAGTGAGTCAATGATCTGTTTTGCACCGCGATCCTTAAGCATTTTGTCCACGGTTTTACCTGCTTGGCAAAATGTATCGTAGTTAGTGTCACCTAGCGCACAGACAGCGTAATCGATGTGTTTCAGGTTAGTTTGAATGGCAAGTTGATCAATAAAATTTAAGATATTATCTGGAAAATCACCTGCTCCATGGGTTGAAGTACAAAGGATCCATGTTTGCGGTATGGTTAGATCGAAATCGTTAAGATCAGGCGATAAATGTTGGTTCACTTCGCGATCGTCAGGCACAAGTGTTGCCAAATGATCCGCGACATATTCACTTGAGCCAAGCATGGTACCGACAATAAAGTGGATTGGTTTCATGTTATTTCCTATTTAAAAAAACTGGCTTCATCACCACTGTAGGTAATGGAACGTAAACAAAATTGCTGACATTGTTGAATGAGCTTAATTCGTTCAAAAGTCGGCATTTGTTGATGTTGCCAACGTAGTGGAATAAGAGTGGCTTCGTTAAGAGTCCCCATAATTGCGCTAGCAACAATATGAGATTCTTGATTTAGAAAACTACTTTGTTTTATTCCTTGATCTATTATTTGGATAAATACTTGTTTAAATTGATCTTTGAAACGTAATCTGTGTTGCTCGATCGTTTCTGATAAGGGTTCTGCAAATAGTGCATATGATAATTTATCTGACATTAATGCACGAGAAAATAGCTGTTCTAGTGCAGTTGTTAATTGCTCTTTAGGATCGTTTGAACTAAATATCTGTGCGTGATCAAGGAGTAGATCTTGTTCAGTAAGCTCACAATAAACCTGCTCTAGTAAGTGGTTTTTACTTTGGTAATGTTTATAGACAGAGCCGACAGCAAGACTAGATTGATTGGCCACTTTCTTGATCGTTAATCCATTAAAACCATCTTGTGAAACAATTGATTTTGCCGCATTAAGTAGTTTTATACGCTGCTTTGTCATGTGAGCGCGTGTTTTATCTGTTGGTCTATAAGCCATAACTTACTAATTTAGTTAAATTTTAGTTAGCTTACCTACAACATGCAAAAATGTGAATTGTTGTTCACTTTATTTGGCTGGTTTAGCGAGTAAATAGTGTAAATCTTCAGGGAGCGCATTCTTTCCAAAGCGTTTTTCAAACTGATTAGCGTGTGACTTAGCTATTTCACTTTGCCCATTCTTCAGGTGTTCTCTGATTATTTTAATTAAACGTGCTGTTTCAACAGGTTCAATTAACATTTTAGCCCTAGCTTGTTTTGCAAGTCGAGCTTTTTGCACGGTTTTATCTGAAAAGTTGTGCACTTCTTGGTTATTTTTAGGAAGAAGACTTAGTGGCTGCGCGTCTGTTTTTGGTGAGTGAGGATGCACATCTAATATTTCTTGAGCTTGTTCTGTTGTTGGTTCAAAAGACTCTTCCGTGATAGTAGGAGACTGATAATTAGCCGGAAAATTTAGCACCAATAAACCCACCAGCATTATGCTAGCGACAAGTGATAGAGGCAGGTAAGTTTTTAGTTTATTCGAGCTCTTTTGTGTTGTTACTTGTTGCACACTTAGTTGTGCTAATTCAGTTATCTTGTTGTCGACATTGATGGGTGGCATCTGTGTCGCTTGTTTTTTATAGTGCTTATCGATGTCATGATCGGTCATGTTATTGTTCTCCAGTCATGTTATTTAACGATAAACATTTACGTAGCGATTGATAGGCATATCGCAGGCGACTTTTTGCTGCTTCTAGGGAGCAATCGATAATTGTGGCGATCTGCTCTAAATTTAAATCAGTTTCTTGTTTGAGTAAAAATGTTTCCAATTGAATCGTTGGTAATTTTTTTAAACAATAATCTATGGTTTTCTTTTGCTGTCTAGATTCCGTTTGTTGTTCAGGTGAATGTACAGTATCTATTTCAATTAATTCTATATCTCTGTCTTGCTCTAAAGGAGCTTGTTGACGAGCAAAGCGTCGATGATGATCAACAATAACATGATGAGCTATGGTATAGAGCCAAGTTGTGAATTTAGCTGTTGGCTCATAATTATCTTTGGCATTAATGAGTTTTCCCCATAGCTCCTGCATTAAATCATCAGCCATTGATTGATCGCTACATTGCTTAAGCATATAGCGATAACTAGGACCTTTGTGACGGGCATATAGCAAATTAAACGCCATTAAATCGCCCGCCTTAAAGTCAATCATTAGTTGATTATCTGTACGCTTGATGACAAGTCCTTAGTCGTTGTAAGTTGTGTTTCTAAATCTTTAGCACTGCGTAACATTTGAATAAACTCGCTGCGATAACCAAAGTTATCTTGCCCTTTATTTTCTTGAGCTAAGATAATCATATCGTCAATTGAATAATCTTTCAGATATTTTGTTCCTCGCAAAGATTGAGAAAATGCGGCAACTGCTGAAGCAAATTTAAAATGCTGACTTGGCGAAGTATTTAGCTGGTCTTTATTAACAACCTGACTTATAAGCTTACTTTGCTGTTGGTTTGGTAATTTATAGCGTAATTTTATCTGTGCGATTTCAGACAATGAACTGTTCGTTGAAATTTGAGGTGTTTGATATTTTAAAGGATCGACTGTTGATTGTTGCGCGTTGTTTAATGTTAGTTCATATAAGGCAGTCACTTGATGTCCTGCACCTATTTCGCCTGCATCCACTTTATCATTATTAAAATCTTCATTGGCGAGAGCACGATTTTCATAGCCAATTAATCGATATTCACTCACGAGATTTGGATTAAATTCTACTTGAATTTTTACGTCATGAGCGATGGTATTAAGCGTTGATGACAACTCGTCAACCAATACTTTGCGGGCTTCATTGATATTGTCTATATAAGCGTAGTTACCATTACCTACATCGGCTATTTGTTCCATGAGATGATCGTTGTAGTTACCCTGGCCAAATCCTAGTGTTGTTAATGCGATGCCTTGTTTACGTTTTTGTTTAACGAATTCTTTCAGTTGTTCAACGTCATTTAGGCCAACATTAAAATCACCATCAGTTGCGAGAATAACGCGATTAATGCCATCTTTAATGAAGTTTTCACTCGCAAGGTTGTACGCAAGCTCTATACCTTGAGCGCCGTTTGTTGAGCCCCCTGCATTTAATTTATTTAAGGCATTGCTGATGGTTGAATATTCGTTGCCGGGAGTAGGTTTTAATACCATACCTGCTGCGCCAGCGTAAACAACTATTGAAACACGATCATCAGCGTCTAATTGCTTGGTGAGCATTTTTAATGATTGTTTTAGTAATGGTAATTTACGCGCTGAATTCATTGATCCTGATACATCTAGTAGAAATACCAAATTTGCGTTACCTAATTGATCTTTGGGCATGTCGTAGCCCTTCAAACCTATTTTTAGAAGCTGTCTATCGCTATTCCAAGGTGCAGCCATCAATTCAGTATTTACAGCAAATGGTTGTGTATTATTTCGAGGCGCTAATTGGTGGTAATCAAAGTAGTTAAGCATTTCTTCGACTCTTACCGCACCTTTAGGTGGTAATTGCCCCTGATCTATGAAGCGGCGGACATTGGCGTAACTTCCTGTATCTACATCGATAGAAAATGTTGAAAGCGGAGTGTTGCTAACCTGTTTAACGCCATTCTCATCAAGTTGTTGATACTTTTCACTGGTTGTCGGAGTTGGATGCGGTATTGGCATGATATTCATTGGTTGCGCCATCTTGTGTCGTGAAAATTGCTGGCTTGGCATCGGTTGACTAACCAATTGCTGAGCTTCATTGCTCACTATTCTCTGATTTTTTTGTATATCTTTGATTGCTAATTGCTGAGTTTTTTTTATTTGCTTTTTTTCTTCATTCTTCGTTGCTTGTGGTGTAGAGCCTGTGCAACCAATCATGCTAAGTAATAAAGTTAACGCTATGCTCATCGCTGTAATTTGCTTGGTGTGTAAATTCATAATGACCTCGTGGGTTTAATTCATGTGAGTTGTTATAGCTATAAACGATAGGGTTTTGAAAAAGGGTTATTTATTTTCAATTATTATTTATTTAGTTGAATACGTATGCAGCCAATTGAGCATTGGGGAGGTCACGAGTTACTATTTTTTGTTCAATTATAATAATTTAAAGGTGTGTTATGCGTTTACCATTGTCGTTGTGTACGGCGTTATTAGTTGTTACATCAACTCAATCTTATGCTGAAACTGTTAAGGTGAAATCGCCTGATGGCAAGCTTGTCGTAACTGTTTCTGATGACGCTAACTTTCCCTCTTATCAAGTTTCCTTAGATGGAAAGCCTGTCATCAATACGTCGCGCTTAGGTCTAGCCTTTAAAGCGCAAGGCGAGTTTAGCCAAGGCTTTTCTATTAAAGATAGTCAACAATCTTCAGTTGATTCAACATGGCAGCAGCCGTGGGGAGAAGCTAAAAATATTCGTGATAATTACCAAAAACTAACAGTTAATTTTGGCCATGATAATCAAAAATTTGATGTAACTTTCAAGGTTTACAATGAAGGTATTGGTTTTCAATATCACGTGCCTAAACAAGCAAACATGAAGGGTAACGTTGATATCACTAACGAATTTACCGAATTTTCAATTGCTAATGCTGACAAGGCGCAATCGTGGTGGATCCCTGCACGTGGTTGGAACCGTTATGAATATGTTTATGAAAACACGCCCGCTTTTAAAGCGGCTCACGTTCATACACCATTTACACTGAAAACTGAGCAAGGTGTTCATATCAGTATTCATGAAGCGGCGCTTACAGATTATGCCGGTATGACACTAAATCAGCGTCGTCCTGGTACATTTAAAGCCGATTTAACGCCGTGGTCTGATGGTATTCTCGTAAAAAAGCAAGCAGGTTTCACAACGCCTTGGCGTACCATTCAAATTGGCCGTAAAGCGGTTGATTTAGTTAATTCAAATATCATTCTTAATTTGAACGAACCTAATAAATTAGGTGATGTAAGTTGGGTTAAACCAGGAAAGTACGTTGGTATTTGGTGGGGAATGCATCTTGGTGAAAATACTTGGGGCTCTGGTGATAAGCACGGTGCTACAACATCCGAAGCTAAACGCTACATGGATTTCGCTGCCCAAAACGGCTTTGACGGTGTGTTAGTTGAAGGTTGGAATATTGGCTGGGATGGCAGTTGGTATGAAAATGGTGACGTGTTTAATTTTGCTAAAGCTTACGATGATTTCGATTTTAAAGCAGTCACCGATTACGGAAAGTCAAAAGGTGTACGCTTAATAGGTCATCATGAAACATCGGGTAGTGTGACTAATTATCGCAATCAAATGGATGCGGCATTTGATTTATATAAAAAACACGGTGTAACTCAGGTTAAAACCGGTTATGTTGCTGACGGTGGACAAATTAAGCGCGTTGATGAAAACGGTGTTGTACGTCATGAGTGGCACGATGGTCAATTTATGGTGAATGAGTACCTACATTCGGTTCAGCAAGCTGCAAAGCGTGGCATTAGCATTAATACGCATGAGCCAGTTAAAGACACAGGATTGCGCCGCACTTACCCAAACTGGATAGCGAGAGAGGGCGCTCGTGGCCAAGAATTTAATGCTTGGGGTACACCGCCAAACCCACCTGAGCATGTGACTAATTTAATATTCACTCGCATGTTATCTGGACCAATGGATTTTACACCGGGTATTTTTGATTTAGGTTTTAACGGCATTGGTGATGCGACGGTTAACCGTCCACAAACGACGTTAGCTAAACAACTCGCTTTGTATGTTGTGCTTTATAGTCCCATTCAAATGGCGGCTGATTTACCACGAAACTATAAAAAACGCCCAGCAGCAATGCAGTTTATTAAAGATGTTCCAACTGACTGGCAAACAAGTATCGCTGTTGATGGTGAAGTAGGGGATTTTGCAGTGATTGCTCGTCAACAACGTGACAGTAATGATTGGTTCCTAGGGGCTGTAACTGATGAAGAAGCACGTCAACTGACGGTTAAACTCGATTTCTTAGCGGTAGGTAAAACTTATGAGGCACAAATATACCGCGACGGTAAAGATGCTGATTGGGTGAGCAAGCCTTATGAAATGGTGATCGAGACTAAAAAAGTCACTAATAAAGATAGCTTGAATTTGCCACTAGCAACAAGTGGCGGTGTCGCTATTCGTTTTAAGGCGCTTTAATAATTGACTCGTAATACTTGTATATGATGACGAAAATCGACATTATGACAAAATGTCGAATACAATTTGTGGAAATGTATGAGTGTTACGTTTTATCGTGTTAAAGAAGGGGAATTTGCGCGATTGGTAGAAACAGAGTCTATCACAAAGTTTATTGCCCAAGAAAGTGAAAGCAGCCCACTAAAATTCTCATTAGTCGGTATTAATCCTTCTCAAAAACTCGCCTATATTGTCCGCCATGGTCGTAATGACGATTTACGAACATGGCGTTTAGATACCTTAGGCGCTTTTCTTAAAAAGCTTGGTATTGCTAATTTGGAAGTGCAGTTTAATTAGGGTGCTATTTACCGATACAAAATGACGTAAAGATGCGGCTGAGTAAATCATCACTGGTAAATTCGCCGGTAATTTCGCTTAAACATTGCTGTGCTACACGTAATTCTTCAGCCAGTAGTTCACCGGCATTAAAACCAACCAATTGATCTTTACCAATATCAATATGCTCTTTGGCTTGCTCTAGGGCTTCTATATGGCGTGCTCGTGCCATGAAACTACCTTCGCCAACACTTTGGTAGCCCATGCAGTCTTTAAGGTGATTTTTCAGTAGTTCAACGCCATCACCTGTTTTAGCGGACATATTGAAAATAGGGTAGTCGTTATCGCTGCTTTCACCGGTGATGTCGCCACTTAAATCGGCTTTGTTTCGAATAACAGACACGCCAGTGTCACTAGGTAATTTAGCCATAAATTCAGGCCAGATTTTATGGGGATCGCTGTGATTAGTTTCAGTGCTATCAACCATAAATAATACGCGGTCGGCTTGATTAATCTCATCCCACGCACGTGAAATACCAATCTGTTCTATTTTGTCAGGGCTTTCACGTAGGCCAGCTGTATCAATGATATGTAACGGCATGCCATCAATATGAATGTGTTCACGTAGTACATCACGCGTTGTTCCTGCAATATCTGTCACAATAGCAAGCTCTTGGCCAGATAGGGCGTTAAGTAATGATGATTTACCCGCGTTAGGGCGACCTGCAATAACTACGCGCATACCTTCACGCAACAAGCTACCTTGGCGGGCTTGTTGTCGAACTTTATCTAGATGCTCAATGATGGCATTTAAGTCACCCAGTACCTTGCCATCAGATAAAAAATCTATTTCTTCTTCAGGGAAATCAATCGCGGCTTCGACATAAATTCGCAGACGAATAAGGGCTTCAACAAGCGCATTAATATGTTGTGAAAAATCACCTTTCATTGATTGTACTGCTGACTTAGCGGCTTGCTCTGATGTTGCGTCAATGAGGTCAGCAATGGCTTCAGCTTGTGCTAAATCCATTTTGTCGTTCATAAAAGCGCGCTCTGAGAACTCACCAGGACGTGCAGTGCGGATCCCTTTAATTTTTAAAATGCGTTTAATCAGCATATCAACAATGACAGGGCCACCGTGACCTTGAAGCTCTAATACATCCTCGCCAGTAAATGAGTTTGGATTATTAAAGAATAGGGCAATGCCTTGATCTAGTTCGCTGCCATCTTCATTTAAAAACGAACAGTAATCTGCCATACGTGGTGTTGGTATTTTGCCAAGTAATTGCGTGGCAACATTAGTCGCTAATGGACCTGAAATACGGACAATACCGACACCACCTCTACCTGGTGGTGTTGCTTGGGCGACGATGGTGTCTGTGTCAAAGCTCATAATGGATTCTTTAAATAGTGAACAATTAATGGGCGGGATTTTAGCATAGGGTTTGTAAAAGATAGGCATAAAAAAAGCGGCTTATCGCCGCTTTTATACTTAGGATGAGTAGTAAGCCGCAATATCAGTGATGATATAGAGAGCGGCTATGCTCAGGACGAGTGGTATGCCGCGGTATCAGGGATGATAAGGAGCGGCGACACATTCGCTAAGTTATTTTTTTGCTGCTTTCTCATCTTCTTTATCGATAGCGCGATAAATATACATCTGCTGTAATAGAGTAACAATGTTACTTACAACCCAGTATAGAACTAGACCTGATGGGAACCATAAGAAGAATACAGTAAAGATTACAGGCATTAATTGCATCATCTTCTGCTGCATTGGATCGGCAGACATTGATGGTTGCATCTTGCTCATGTACCACATACTAGCGCCCATTAATAATGGCAGTACGTAGTATGGATCTTTAACTGATAAATCAGTAATCCACAACATAAACGGTGCATGACGTAATTCTACAGATTCTTGTAACATCCAAAATAAACCTAAGAAGATAGGCATTTGGAATAACAATGGTAAACAACCACCTAATGGATTTACTTTCTCTTTCTTATACATCTCCATTGTGGCCTGACCCATCTTCTGACGGTCATCACCATAGCGCTCTTTCAATGCTGCCATTTTTGGTGCTAGCTTGCGCATTTTAGCCATAGAGGTGTATTGCTTTTTCGTTAATGGATACATCAATCCACGAACAGTGAAAGTTAATAATACGATTGCAAAACCCCAGTTACCGATTAAGCCATAGAAAAAGGTTAGTAACCAGTGTAACGGCGTTGCCATCCACCATAGAAAACCATAATCTACAGTTAAGTAAAGCGTTGGAGTTAATGCTTCTAAGCGGTCTTGTAATTTAGGACCGGTATATAAAGTTGCATTAAATGTTTGAGTGGTATTTGGTGCAATGGTCGTTGGCTGCCCCATGAAACCAATAGAGCCAAACTTATTGCTTGAAGTCATACTCGTGTACAAACGATTTTCTTGGTCATTACTTGGTACCCAAGCGGTAACAAAGTAATGTTGAATCATTGCAACCCAGCCACCTTGTGTGATTTCTTTTAGATTGGTGTCTTCCATATCACCGAAATCATACTTTTGATATTTTTCTTGTTCAGTCGAATAAGCTGCGCCGCGATACAGTTGCATCATCATGTTGCTTTCTTCAGTTGGTTTTACCACGCTTTGCGTTAGTTGCCCCCACTGTTGAACTAAGATATTTTGGCTTGATGTGTTGTTTACGCGGTAACCCACATCAACGTTGTAGGCGTCACGTTTAAAAGAGAATACTTTATCAAAGACAATGCCACTAGCATCGGTATAAGTTAAAACAACTTCCAATACATTTTGATCTGCTTCTAACACATATTTAGATTGTGCTGAAAGATAAAGAGGACGAGAGTCACGCTTAGCATCATCTGGTCCATTTGCACCAATTAAGCCACTCTTTGCAATAAAGGTGTAATTAGGAAGCTTTTCTAATAGACGTAAATCTTCAGTACCATCCATTTCTACTGGATATTCTAATAGCGTTGATTCAACAATGTCACCGCCTAAAGTATCAATAGATATTTTTAGAAGATCAGTTGTTACAGTAACTATTTGACGGTTTTCTTGAGGATTTAAATCAGCTTGGCTCGCAACGGCAGTGCTTGTTGGCACAAATTCATTAGTTGATGCTGCTGGCGCACCTGTAGAAGTTGTTTGCGTTACGGGTTGTGCAGGTTTATTTGCATCTTGCCATTCAGTGAATAGCAAAAACGAAATAAACAACAATCCCACAATCAATATATTACGTTGTGATTCCATAAGATGTTAATTTCTTCTCTGGTTAGGTGAATGATGTTTCGGTGGTACAGGGTCGCTGCCACCATCATTAAAAGGATGACATCTTAATAGACGTTTGCTTGTTAACCAAGCACCTTTTAAAAATCCGTGACTATTTATTGCCTCAATACCGTATTGAGAACAAGTTGGGGTGAAGCGACAGCGTGGACCTAGTAGTGGACTTATAAATAACTGATAGCCACGAATTATCGCTGTTGCTGCTCTTTGTAGCGGCGTGCGATTTTTTTCCATAACTTATTAGTTAGTTTATTTAATTCGTTGTTGTCTAATTTCCCAATGCCACCTTTTGCAATAATCACGTAATCTAGTGGTAACAGATCATGTTGATTTAAACGAAAGTTTTCTCGTAAAACACGCTTAATTTTATTGCGGTCGACTGCTAATTTAACTTGTTTTTTAGGTACGGCTAATCCGAGACGTGGATGCTCAAATTCATTGGAACAGGCTAAAATAGTTAGTTGGGGAGAACCCGCTCTTAACGGATTTTTGAAGACACTTGAGAAATTCGCGGGAGTTAAGAGTCTTAACTCCCGAGAATAAGAATAATTAACCATGGGTCAATTATTACGCGCTTAACTTAGCACGGCCTTTTGCACGACGACGAGCAAGAACGGCACGACCGCCCTTAGTTGCCGAGCGAGCACGGAAACCGTGGTTGCGCTTGCGTTTTAAAACGCTAGGTTGAAAAGTACGTTTCATAGTATTAACTCGATCGAAATTAAACTGTACAGTTTTTGTGAAAGCTGCATCATTACAACTAGCACAAGCCTAATTAAAGGACGCGAGATTTTAGAAAAAACCTTGGGATTTGTCAATGAATAATGTTGCTTAAAGCATCAATAATCACAGATTAGATCACGTTTTACGCTGTTCTCTTTTAATAGGTATAATTTAACACTTGTGAATTATATTTTAAATATTTGATTTTTATATGCTTTAGTTAAGGATCTTTAAATGATCCTTGTTGAAAAAATAGCGGCATATTAAATAAAATGACCAGGGCTGTTAATAACCTTTATTAAAAGTAAATTTAATTCACAATTAGCGCCACTTTCGCTGGTGATTTATGATCTCAGGGGCTAAAATGATTGCCCTTTTATTTTCGTTTTGGAGTATGCAGTGACTGCATGGATTTGGCAACAATGCTTGGATAGATTGCAAGAAGAGTTACCTGCAACTCAATACAGCATGTGGATTAGACCACTACAAGCTGAGCACGACGAAGATACATTAACCCTTTATGCCCCTAATCGTTTTGTTCTAGATTGGGTGCGCGATAAGTATCAAGATAATATCAACAGCTTTTTGGTTGAAGCCATGGGAACCGAGGTTCCTACATTACGCTTTGATATTGGTAGTAAAAAACCTGCACCAGCTCCTGCTACGGCAAACATACAGTCTGCTAGCTCACCACAAATTGTCCAAAATAATACGGTGAAGCCAAGTTGGGAGAAGGAAAGTGATGCGCCTCAGGCAACACTTGCTTCAAATATTAATCGCACTTATAAATTTGATAATTTCGTTGAAGGTAAATCTAACCAATTAGGTCGTGCCGCTGCTATCCAAGTTGCTGAAAATCCTGGCGGTGCTTATAACCCGCTATTTTTATATGGTGGAACCGGTTTAGGTAAAACGCATTTATTACATGCTGTTGGTAATGGTATTTTGGCAAATAAGCCTGATGCTAAAATTGTTTACATGCATTCTGAGCGCTTTGTACAAGACATGGTTAAAGCGCTTCGCAACAATGCGATTGAAGAATTCAAACGTTACTATCGTAGTGTTGACGCATTGTTAATTGATGATATTCAATTTTTTGCTAATAAAGATCGTTCCCAAGAAGAATTTTTTCACACTTTTAATGCACTACTAGAAGGTAATCATCAGGTTATTTTAACCAGTGATAAATACCCTAAAGAGATTGTCGGCGTTGAAGACAGGTTAAAATCTCGTTTTGGATGGGGTTTAACGGTTGCTATTGAACCTCCAGAATTAGAGACACGTGTTGCGATCCTTCAGCGTAAAGCTGATGAATCTAAAGTCCATTTACCAGATGAAGTGGCATTCTTTATCGCTAAAAGATTACGCTCTAATGTTCGCGAACTTGAAGGGGCATTAAACCGTGTGATTGCTAATGCTAACTTCACAGGGCGTCCAATTACCATCGACTTTGTTAAAGAAGCGCTTCGCGATTTATTAGCACTTCAAGCAAAATTAGTCACCATAGATAATATTCAAAAGACGGTTGCCGAGTATTACAAAATTAAAGTCTCTGATTTACTGTCTAAACGCCGTACGCGCTCTGTTGCTAGACCTCGCCAAATGGCGATGGCTTTATCTAAAGAGTTAACCAACCATAGCTTGCCTGAAATCGGAGAAGCCTTTGGTGGGCGCGACCATACAACCGTATTGCATGCGTGTCGTAAAATCGTTTCGTTACGCGAAGAAAACCATGATATTAAAGAAGATTACTCTAATTTAATTAGAACGCTTTCATCATAATAATTATAAAAACTGTCGATAGAATAACGCACAGGAAGCTGAATTTATGAAATTTACTATTTCTCGAGAACTGTTACTTAAACCATTAACACTAGTGTCTGGTGCTGTTGAAAGACGTCACACACTCGCTGTTTTATCTAATGTTTTAGTGGAAGTAAGTGATAACTTACTGAGAATGACAGGCACAGATTTAGAAGTCGAATTAGTTGGCTTATCTCCACTTGAAGGTGAGGTGATCGCTGGGCGAACAACAGTGCCTGCAAAGAAATTTTTAGATATTTGTAAAGGTTTACCTGATGGCGCTGTCATTTCTATTGAGGTCGATGGTGAGCGGATGGTTATTCGTTCAGGCCGTAGTCGCTTTGTATTAAGTATTTTATCAGCAGATGATTTTCCAAATATCGAAAATTGGCAAAGTGAAATTGAAGTTGTTCTGCCGCAACATCAATTGCGATCGGTCATCGAAAGTACCCAATTTTCAATGGCTAACCAAGATGTTCGTTATTATCTTAATGGCATGTTGTTTGAGACTGATAATGATCAACTGCGCACGGTCGCAACTGACGGTCATCGACTAGCAGTTAGCAGTCGACAAATTGACGCTAATTTACCAAGTAAACAAGTCATTGTTCCACGTAAAGGTGTTGTTGAATTACTGCGAATCATCGAAGCAAGTGATGAACCTGTAAATATTCAAATAGGCGAGAGTTTATTACGCGCATCAATCGACAATGCAATTTTTACGACGAAATTAGTGGATGGCCGTTTCCCTGATTATCAACGCGTATTACCTCGTGGTGGTGACAAAGTGATTGTTACTTCACGCATGGAACTCAAACAAGCTTTAGCACGTGCGTCTATTTTGTCGAATGAAAAATTCCGTGGTGTACGTTTTAATTTCGCGACTAATGAATTGAAGATTACGGCTAACAATCCAGAACAAGAAGAGTCACAAGAAATTGTTGATTTGAGTTATCAGTATGATGATTTAGAAATTGGCTTTAACGTGAGCTATGTTCTTGATGCCTTAAATGCACTTAAGAGCGATGAAATTCGCATGACCTTGGGTGATGCTAACTCAAGTGGTTTGATCGAAGCTGCCGACACCTCTGAGTCAATGTACGTAGTAATGCCAATGCGCCTTTAAGGTTTTATTTTGCAGCTGAGCATTATTGCTGCGTCGATAATGCTCATTGGCGGGAGCCAACTGCGCGTTATCTCCTTGCACTAAAGCTAATCTGCTTCAATAAACTCCTTAAAGTTTTAAATAGGAACGCTTTTGTTACTCAACCAACTTTCAATTTCTCAGCTGCGAAATCTAAAGGATGTGACTTTAGACTTTGGGCCATTGAATGTGATTTATGGTGATAATGGCAGTGGTAAAACAAGTGTTCTTGAGGCGGTTCATTATTTAGCATTAGGTCGCTCCTTTCGAACACATTTAGCGAGTAGGGTAATTAATCATGATTGTGATAATTTTTTGTTATTTGGTCGAGCAAATAAACACGCATTAGGTGTACAACGATTTAAAAATGGTGATGTCACCATTAAGATAGATGGTGAGAAAGCGAAGAAACTTACCGAATTATTAGATATTCTTCCACTTCAATTGATTACTCCCGAAAGCTTTGAATTATTAACAGGTGGCCCTAAAGTTCGTCGTCAATTTGTTGATTGGGGCGTGTTCCATTTAGACGAAAACTTCATGGCTATTTGGAATAAATGCAAGCGGTTACTCAAGCAACGCAACGCATTATTGAAACGAAAAGCACCTTATAAAGAAATCTCTTTTTGGGACATTGAATTGGTTGAATGCTCACTGGCGTTAAGTGAACTTAGAAACCAGTATATAAATTCGTTTAATCCCGTTTTGCAGGGTATAATAGAGCGTTTTTTGCCTGACACAGACGTTACAGTAAGTTATAGTCAGGGGTGGGATAAAAAAGCGGATTTAGCTCAATTGTTAGAGCGAAATTATTCACGCGAACTAGCCTTAGGTTACACACTTTCAGGACCTCACAAAGCAGATTTAAAATTGCGTTGTGGCGCTATTCCTGCGAGTGATGCATTATCGCGTGGACAGCTAAAATTATTAGTTTGTGCATTACGAATTGCACAAGGAGTTCACTTAAAACAACAAGTGGACAAGCAGACAATTTATTTGGTTGATGATTTATCGTCGGAGCTCGATAGTCAAAAACGGCAACTGTTGATTGACCAGTTGGTTGATACACAGGCGCAGTTATTTTTATCGGTTATTGATGCGTCTCAAATAAAACAACAAACCAGTAAATATCAAACCAAGATGTTCCACGTGGAACACGGTGTGATAAAACAGGACAACTTAGAACGAGAATAATATATGTCAGAAGAGAATAGTTACGATTCGTCGAGTATTAAGGTTCTTAAAGGACTTGATGCAGTACGTAAACGCCCTGGAATGTATATCGGTGATACCGATGACGGCACGGGTTTACATCACATGGTTTTCGAAGTCGTCGATAATTCTATCGATGAAGCGTTAGCAGGCCACTGTAGTGACATAACTATCACTATTCATGAAGATGGCTCTGTATCGGTAAGAGATGATGGTCGTGGTATTCCTGTAGATATTCATCCTGAAGAAGGTGTATCTGCCGCTGAAGTTATCATGACGGTATTACATGCCGGTGGTAAGTTCGATGATAACTCTTATAAAGTATCTGGTGGTTTGCATGGTGTTGGTGTTTCTGTTGTAAATGCACTGTCTGAAAAACTTGAAATCACTATTCATCGTCAAGGTCATATTTACAGCCAGTCATATGTACATGGTGAACCTGTAGAGCCACTTAAAGAAGTGGGCGATAGTGATAAAACTGGAACGCAAATGCGTTTTTGGCCAAGCAGTGAAACCTTTACTGATACCTTGTTCCATTACGACATTCTGGCTAAACGTGTTCGTGAATTATCATTTCTTAACTCGGGTGTTTCAATCACATTAGTCGATGAGCGTGGCGAAGGTAAGAGCCAGAATTATTGTTATGAAGGTGGTATTAAAGCCTTTGTTGACTATTTGAATCAAAACAAAGCGACCGTTCATAAAGACATTTTCTACTTTAGTGAAGAGCGTGAAGACGGTACCACGGTAGAAGTTGCTATGCAGTGGAACGATGGTTATCAAGAAAACATTTTATGTTTCACTAATAACATTCCTCAGCGCGATGGTGGTACTCACCTTGCTGGTTTCCGTGGTGCTTTAACGCGTACGTTAAATAACTATATGGAAAAAGAAGGTTTTAATAAGAAAACAAAAACGAGTGCGACTGGTGATGATGCTCGTGAAGGTTTAACCGCCGTAATTTCTGTAAAGGTTCCAGATCCAAAATTTAGTTCACAAACAAAAGATAAATTAGTATCGAGTGAAGTTAAAGCGGCTGTTGAACAAAGTATGGGCGCTAACCTTAATGACTTCTTACTTGAGAATCCTCAAGTGGCAAAAGATGTTGTTGGTAAGATTGTTGATGCAGCAAAAGCACGTGAAGCTGCCCGTAAAGCACGTGAAATGACTCGTCGTAAAGGCGCATTAGACTTAGGTGGTTTGCCTGGTAAATTAGCAGATTGTCAGGAAAAAGATCCAGCCCTTTCTGAACTATACATAGTGGAAGGGGACTCTGCTGGCGGTAGTGCCAAGCAGGGTCGTAATCGTAAAAACCAAGCTATCTTGCCGCTGAAAGGTAAAATCTTAAACGTTGAAAAAGCACGTTTTGATAAGATGTTATCTTCACAAGAGGTTGCGACGTTAATCACTGCATTAGGTTGTGGTATTGGCCGTGACGAATATTTCCCTGAGAAAATTCGTTACCACAAAATCATCATCATGACCGATGCCGACGTCGATGGTTCTCATATCCGTACGTTGTTATTAACCTTCTTCTATCGCCAAATGGCAGAGATGGTTGAAAACGGTTATATCTACATTGCACAGCCACCGTTATATAAAGTGAAAAAAGGTAAGCAAGAACGCTATATCAAAGATGATGACGTCTTAAATGAATACCTAACAACTATCGCTTTAGATGGTAGTTCATTACACGTCAATGCTGAAGCTCCTGGAGTCAATGGTGTTGCACTTGAAGCTCTGGTTAAAGAATATCGCGTTGTTGAAGCTGGTATCGCGCGTTTACAACTTCGTTACCCAACAGATATTCTAAATCAATTAATTTACACACCTAAATTAGCAATTGATTCTTTAACTGATCAAAGTGCAGTTAATAACTGGGTAACTAGTTTAGTTGAAGTCCTAAATGAAAAGGATGACAAGGGAACTATCTATACTGGTCAAGCAGTACAAGATGAAGAGTCTCAATTATTCCTACCGCAAATCATTGTAAGAATGCATGGTGTAGATACTCATTACACGTTAGATCAAGTGTACTTTGCATCGAGTGATTACGCTAAATTGGTGGCGTTAGGTGAGAACATTGGTGATTTACTTGAAGAGGGTGCATTCGTTAAACGTGGCGAACGTAAGAAGCCTGTAGAAACTTTCTTAGAAGCACTAGAGTGGTTGATGCATGAATCTAAGCGCGGTTTATATATTCAGCGCTATAAAGGACTGGGTGAGATGAACCCTGAGCAGCTTTGGGAAACGACTATGTGTCCTGAAAATCGTCGTATGTTACAAGTAACTATTGAAGATGCTATTGGTGCTGATCAGTTATTTACTACGCTGATGGGTGACCAGGTTGAGCCACGTCGTAACTTCATTGAAGATAACGCGCTTAAAGTTGTTAATCTAGACGTTTAGTGATTAATGCTAAATGATTAAAAGGAGCTATTACAGCTCCTTTTTTTTTGCCTATACTTAAGTCGTATTATATGTAATATAGATGCAATATCTAAAAGGAGAAAAATATGAGTTGGTTTACTGAGTTATTGGATCGAGGCGTAAAAGAAAAAGAGCCAGCGCCTATATCAAAGCCAGTGACCGAATCGGTGAAAAAGATTAAAGTTGATCTCATCAATTCAGAACATCTATTTTATGATTTATTATTTGGAGATACCGCAAAAACATCAAGTCGTAATGAAGTTGTTGAAAAGGCGATCATTGATAGGGTCTCTGAAGTATTAATTAATCCAAAAAATATACGCTTTCAGTCATTTCCTAAAGCCCTCAAGGATACGTTAGATAAAATAGACAGCGATGAAGATATTAAGAATATCCAAAAATCATTAGAACAAGATCCTATCTTAGCGTCTGATGTTGTTAGGTTAGCTAATTCTGGTGCATTTAGTAATTCGTCGAATCAGGTAACTAGCTTACAAGTAGCAATTGCTAGGGTCGGTTTTCATAGCTTAAAACAGCTAGTCACTGCCGCAGTGATGGAGCGGATGATGACAAAAGTAAGCCCACTTTATTTTAAGTTATTTGGTGAAAAAATCTGGCAACATTCATTATTAACCGCACGAATTTGTGAGCAAAAAGCTAAACAAGTCGGTTATGATCCTTATAGCGCATTTTTTATTGGTGTGATTCATGACGTAGGTAAAATCGCGATTTTCAGCGAGCTCGTAGATGCTGTGCAAAAATCAGAAGAGGATAGTGAGCCTGGCTCACTCTATTTTAGAAAGGTAATGACATCGCTTTCGAAACAGCTGACCTATAACATCGTACGCAGTTGGGAGTTACCGCAAGCCATTATTGAACCAATAAAACAACACATCGTTGTTGGAAAGGTACAATCTGATAATAAGCTTGTTGATATATTAGTAGAGTCAAAACTCATTAGTGAGCTTAATCTTCTTTATTTGGAAGACATGATTTCGTTGGATGAAGCGGCGTTAATTTTTGAAAAGCGCGGCTACGATGAATCAAACATTGAATTTTTGCAGCAAAGTAAAACACGTTAAACTTACAAAAAAAGCCCCATCAAAATGCATTGATGGGGCTCTCTTCATACTGTTTCTATACTAGCTTTGTAGTAATGAAATATCAGCTACATTTAGGAACTGATTTCTTAAGTTATTTAACAACGCTAAACGATTTAGTTTAGTCGCTGTGTCATCACACATAACCATTACATTATCAAAGAATGCATCTACAGGATCTTTAAGCTGTGCTAACTGTGTTAGTGCCGTGTTGTAATCGCTGCTAGCAAATACTGGCGCTAAATCTGTCGTTAATTTTTCAACAACATCTGCTAAGGCTTTTTCTGCATCTTCTACAAGTAAGGTTGAATCAACAGAGTCTGCAATCGCTTCATCTGTCTTAGCTAGGATATTACCAACCCGTTTATTAGCTGCTGAAAGCGTCTTAGAAGCTTCTAATGCTCTAAATGCCGTAACTGCTTCAATACGCTTGTTAAAGTCACTAGGACGCGTTGGACGACGTGCCATTACCGCTTTAACGATGTCAGTTGATACGTTTTGATCCTGATACCACGCATTAAAACGACCTAACATGAAATCTACAACGCTATCATTGATTCCGTCTTTGATTTTATCACCGTAAAGCGCTGCTGATGCCGCTACTAAATCAGATAAATCTAAGTCTAAATCTTTTTCTACTATAATACGCAGTGCACCAATTGCTGCACGGCGCAGTGCAAATGGATCTTTATCGCCTTTAGGGATTTGACCAATGCCAAATATACCGACTAATGTATCAAACTTGTCAGCCAGTGCAACAGCACAACTAACGAGTGAACCCGGTAGTTGATCGCCTGCGTAACGAGGCATATATTGCTCATTTAATGCAACGGCCACGTCTTCTGACTCACCGTCAAAACGTGCATAGTACATGCCCATAACACCTTGAACGTCAGGGAACTCTAGAACCATGTCAGTCATTAAATCTGTTTTACACAACATGCCAGCACGTTTAGAATCAGTAGTATTCGCACCAATTTTATCAGCGATAATCGCTGCTAAATCTGCAATACGTTGTGACTTTTCTTTCAATGTACCTAATTGCTTTTGGAATAAGATACTGTCCAAGCTATCGATGCGACTTTCTAAGGTCGACTTTTGATCTTGTGCATAGAAGAACTCTGCATCCGCTAAGCGAGGACGAACAACTTTTTCGTTTCCTTCGATAACTTGTACAGGATCTTTACTATCGATGTTTGATACAAAGATAAAACGCGCCATCAATTTACCGTCATTGTCTAATAACGGAAAATATTTTTGGTTGTCTTTCATTGTGTAGATAAGCGCTTCAGCAGGAACATCTAGGAACTTATCTTCAAAACTACCAACATAGGTAACTGGCCATTCAACGATTGAGCTTACTTCTTCCAGTAAATCATCATCGATGTCTGCTACACCATTTTCTTTAGTTGCTGCATCAATCACTTGCTGCTTAACGATGGCTTTACGCTCTTCGTAATCGGCAATAACGAAACCTTCTTCGCGTAGTAAAGATACATAGTTATCTGCGTGATCTAACACTAATTCTTTATCGCAATGGAAACGGTGACCACGAATAATTCTATCTGACTTACAGCCAAGTACCGTCGCTTCAATTAGCTCACTACCCAATAACACAGTTAATGTTTTTGTTGGGCGAATAAATTGCATTGAATTACTACCCCAACGCATTGGTTTAGCAATCGGTAATTTGGCTAAAGCCGTTTCAATCATTGTAGGTAATAATGCTTGAGTAGATTGACCTTTAACTTGAGCTTTAAATAGTAGCCATTCGCCCTTGTCTGTTTTCAGACGTTCTGCTTGTTCAACGGTAATGCCGTTAGAACGAGCCCAGCCTTGAGCAGCTTTCGTTGCGTTGCCATTAGCATCGAATGCCGATGAAACCGCTGGCCCACGTTTTTCAACAATTTTATCTGCCTGACCAGTGGCCAGTGCTTTTACTGATACCGCAAGGCGACGAGGAGACGCTAAAAAGTCAATGGCGTCATAAGCAATATCAGCTTTGTCTAATTGTGTTTTTATACCATCACGGAAAGCTTCAGCTAAGGTACGCAATGATTTTGGTGGTAACTCTTCGGTACCCAGTTCAATGATAAGATTTTCAACTGACATAATTATTTGACCTCATCGTTTTTACATAATGGGAAACCTAACGCTTCGCGTGATGCGTAGTATGTTTCGGCAACTGCTTTTGACAACGCTCTCACTCGAAGAATATATCGCTGACGCTCGGTCACTGAGATAGCATGACGAGCATCTAATAAGTTAAATACATGCGAGGCTTTCATTACTTGCTCATATGCAGGTAATGCTAAATCGGCTTCAATTAACTTTTGGCTGTCTTTTTCACATTGATCAAATTGAGTAAATAGGGCATCTACGTCAGCATGTTCAAAGTTATAAGTTGATTGCTCAACTTCATTTTGATGGAAAACATCACCGTAGGTTACGCGACCTAATGGACCATCTGTCCATACGAGATCATAGATGCTATCGACACCTTGAATATACATTGCAAGACGTTCTAAACCATAAGTAATTTCACCTGTTACTGGTGAACACTCTAATCCACCGACTTGTTGGAAATACGTAAACTGTGAAATTTCCATACCGTTAAGCCAGATTTCCCAACCTAAACCCCAAGCACCTAATGTTGGTGATTCCCAGTTATCTTCGACAAAGCGAACATCATGAACAAGCGGATCAATACCAAGTTCTGTTAATGATTCAAGATAAAGTTCTTGAATGTTATCTGGGTTTGGTTTTAATACTACTTGGAACTGATAGTAGTGCTGTAAGCGATTTGGATTTTCACCATAACGACCATCGGTTGGACGACGACATGGTTGAACATAAGCACTGCTCATTGGCTCAGGGCCTAATGAACGTAGGAACGTTTGTGGATGGAATGTGCCAGCGCCCACTTCCATATCTAGCGGCTGAACTATAACGCAGCCTTGACGTGACCAATAATCCTGTAGAGCGAGGATTAAACCTTGAAAAGTTTTTGTATCGTATTTAGGCATAATATTACTTATAACTCTTGCCGATGGTGGAAAAATGGAGTTGATTATATACCCAAATGCCACGGGAAAGCCAGTTCTGGAAGCTGTATTGAGAGCTAGTGCAAGCTAGGGTTTGGAACATTCGAATTTAGATTACAGATTATGTAATAGGCTCGTTTATATTTTTATAAGTCTCACCAATAAGTTGTCGACAATGCTGGCTCTAATAGCGTATTTTAAGGGGGAAAATCGGTATTGGATGGTGTATGACATTACAGAACAGAAGTATTTGCCCTTGGGTAACAGCAAGCGATAAAACTTATTTAGATTATCATGATCAAGAATGGGGCAAACCAGTTTTTGATAGTATCGAGTTATTTGAAAAGCTGTGCTTAGATGGTCAGCAAGCTGGGCTCTCTTGGATTACTATTCTCAAAAAGAAGCAGGGTTATCACGACGCTTTTTTCAAATTTGACCCTTACAAGATTATTACACTAACAGACATGGATGTGCTGGATTTATTGGAAAACCCAAATATTATTCGCAATAGGCTAAAGGTTAACTCGATTATTAAAAATGCCAAAGGTTATATAGCTATGGAAAAAGAAGGTATTAATTTTAGTGAGTTCTTATGGTCATTTGTTGATGGCGCTCCCATTCAAAATAATTATGTATTAAGTGAAGAAGTACCGACACAAAATCATCAATCACTGGCAATGTCTAAGGCACTTAAGAAAAGAGGGTTTACTTTTGTTGGGCCGACGATTTGTTATGCTTTTATGGAGGCCGTTGGAATGTTCAATAATCACTTATTAAGTTGTGACATTCATAAAGAGTGCTGTTGATTTCGTTAATGTTGAAATTTAATACTCCATACATTCATCCTGAATATTGTCGTTCATTGTCATCCATGGCATTACGGCATATATTCATCCTGAATATAAAAAGGCCAATGAAGTTTTGTTCATTGGCCTTTTTTCTAACGCTTAGTTGCTATTTTTCGAAGAAGAAAACTTCACGTTTTTTAGGATGATTACCAATTTCATTCATGGTGTTTGCGTCATACAACCGACCATTGAGCATGGTGTATTGTACTTTACGAGTGTCGCGAATGTCATTCAGTGGGTCGCCATCAATCACGATTAGATCTGCTAACTTACCTTTTTCGATAGAACCAATGGCGTGGTCTAGTCCTAGGTAATGAGCTGGATCTATAGTTGCTGTGCGCAGTGCTTCTAGTGGTGTCATTCCACCTTGAGCGAAGCTCCAAATTTCCCAATGAGCGCCTAGACCTTCACGTTGACCATGACCGCCAATGTTGGTTTTTACACCTAGATCTCGAAGTTCCTTAGCTACTTTCGCATTGCTGATGTGATTGTAGTGGTGATCTGGTGCCTTAGTACGGCGCATTGAACGTGGCTTAAACGCTTGTGCAGGTACAAAGGTATTTAGCTTTTTATCTGTCCAAACGTCAGTTTTTTCATACCAGTAGTTTTCGCCCCAGATACCGCCATAGCCGACAACTAAAGTCGGTGTATAGCCGACGTCAGTCTGGCTCCAAAACTGTTTGATATCAGCATAAACCTTCGCTGTGGGAATAGAGTGCTCAATACCAGTGTGGCCATCAGCAACCATTGATAGGTTATGTTGCAATAATGATCCACCTTCAGGAACAACCATCATTTCTAATTCACGGCCAGCCTGAACAACTTGTTGACGTTGATTACGACGAGGTTGGTTATAGCTTTTGACACTAAAAGCACCAACTTTCTTAAGACGTTGTAAGTGGAATTTTGCATCTTCTAAACTATCGACGTGTGAAGTATAGCCAGCACCATGTGCGCCGTACAAAATAGTACCGGTAGAATAAGTCCGTGGAGCGACAATATCACCAGCTTTTTGTAGTTCGCTCGCCGTGAAAATTTCAGTGGTATCGTTAGAAGGATCATGAATGGTTGTCACACCATAAGTTAACTCAGCGTAATTTGCCCAGTTTTGCTGCGGAATGATTTCATTAACACCTTGGCCACCATGGTGATGAACATCGACCAATCCAGGCATTATTGTTTTACCTGCAAGGTTTATCGTTTTATCAATGTCATTTAACGGAGCTTCATCTGCATTTCCTAGCCATGAAATCTTGTTGTCGGTAACGATAACAGTACCGTTTTCAATGACTTTATCACCGTTCATCGTGATAATTTTCGCGTTGGTTAATGCCAGTGTTCCACGTGGAACATCTACTTTTTTGGTGAAACTAATATCTAAACCATTTTCTACTTTTTCGAACGTATCTTCTTTATCATCAGATAAATCAAATAGCGTAGCCACATTAGCATGGTAAAGTTCAGGGCCTAATGACCAATAAATTGCCTTAGCATCTTTAGTCCAACTAATGTTTTCACCCGCTCTTTGTGAAATTTGTGTCACTGGCAAATTAGTTGCTGATGGTGCGATAGACAATGTATTACCGGTTAATGAAAACGGAGTAATAAATACTTTGAAGCGCTCTGTGAATGCCAATCTATCGCCATCTGGACTAATTCTAAACTCAGTGGCAAGTTTGCTTTCATAGTGCTTTCGTTCTTGCTCACCGTCTAAACGAATACTGTTGAAGCTTTGTTTCTCACCATAGCCCATAAAGAATAGGCGATCGTTATCACTACCAAATTGCGGTGTTGTGCCGTGGCTAGTAACTAACTTGGGTGTCCCGCCTTTTGTTGCTACTTGATAGATACCAGTGTTGAGCGACCATTTTTTTGGCAGTAAACCACCGGAACCAACTTTGCGAAATACAACTGTTTTACCGTTAGGAGAAAAAGTTGATTCTACGTATTTTCCAGGTTCTGTTGTAATAGTTTTACCTTTACCTGAGCGGCTTGATACTACGCGAACACTACCTTGCTTTTGATCGTCCCAAGTCGTGTAGACAATCTTTTTGCCGTCACGTGACCATTGTGGGAACAATTCAAAATTTGATTTGTCTCGAGTTAAACGTTTTGGTTTACCATTAGGTAGTTTTTTTACCCATAGTTTACCTAATGCTTCGTATACTACTTTATTGCCATTTGGTGATACCTGAGCATTACGTAGCATTTTTACTTTGAACTCATCTTGTTCAATAGGTTGCTTGAAGCGTAATGCATTTTGGACTTTTTTGGTTGTTTCAACTGAGAAAGCAATCGTTGAAACATCTTGGTCGTCAACATTTAGTTTGTTAATTTTACCGCCTGCCCAAAATACAATAGACTCGCCATCTGGCGTCCAGTCAATTGTTGGGTAAACACCGTGAATTGCCCAAGTTTCTTGCATATCACGGTCTAGGTCATTGTATATCTGAGTTGACTCACCAGACGCTAAATCATAAATATATAATGATGACTTAAAGTCATCACGAGCTATATAAGCTAATTTCTTACCATCTGGGCTTGGCGTCGGTCTGATCGCTCCACCCATACCACTGATAATAGTTTTAATCTCACCTGACTCACGGTCAAGGCGTTTAATTTTGTAAATACCTTTGACTGAATCTTTACTGTAATGGAACGTCTTGCCAGGAGTAGCATCATGGCTAAAGTAAACGTATTTTCCATCAGGTGAAAATGCTGGTTCGCCTAAGTCTTTCTGGTCATTTGCGCGCGTTGTTAGTTTTACACCGCTACCGCCAGTTTTGTGATACATCCAAACTTCACCTGCGCCCAAAGAACGTGATGAGGTAAAGTGTTTTCGAGCAACTAGATAATCACCATCGGGACTCCATGCAGGGCTGTTTAACAAGCGAAATGTTTCTTTGGTAACGGCACGTGGGTTACTACCATCGCTGTTCATTATCCAGATATTATCGCCACCACCCTGATCTGAAGTAAACGCGATATGTTTTCCATCGGGGCTAAAAGTAGGTTGCATGTGCCAAGCAATTCCTTTGATGAGTGGAGTAGCAGCTCCGCCATCGATTGGCATACTGTAGATATCACCCAGGAGATCAAACACAATTGTTTTACCGTCAGGGCTGACGTCGACATTCATCCAAGTACCTTCAGATACTTTGATGGAGATATCTTTGAAATCTCCTTGTGGGGCGTTTACGTCCCATTTTTTCTCTGATTTTTTACTTTCGTCGCTAGCCAATATTGGCTGAGATAACGCAGCCATCGATAATGCGATAGCAAGTGGTTTTAAAGGGAAGGTCATAGCTTGTCCTTGTTATTATTATTGCATGCATAATAACGTTAATCAGCGGGCTAATTAAACAAGAAAAGTGTAAATACTCGTTAACCTTTTTTGATGAGGTATTGGAAAGGGCTTTGGGCAACTTGCTGGGATAGTAATTCATGATCCATGAAACGGCAAAAACTTGGGATATCTCGTGTTGTTGACGGATCATCTGCCACAACGAGTAATGTTTCACCGGTGGCCAATTCACGCATTTTTTTTCGAACCATCATCACAGGCTCTGGACAGCGAAGGGTGATAGCATCCAGTTGATAATTAGCAGCAGAAAAATCCATAGTGGTAGTCTCGTAAATTAGATAACGGGATTTTAGCGGCAGTTACGCGTGTTGCCAATGGACAAAGTCTAAAAATGTAATTTCATCGACAAAAAAGCCAGCTCAAGGCTGGCTTTATCAAATCACAAGGAAACGACTAAGGGCGTTCAAATACCGTAGCAATACCTTGACCCAAACCAATACACATAGTTGCTAGACCTAACTTGGCATCTTTGTCTTCCATGATATTGATCAGTGACGTAGAAATACGCGAACCTGAACAACCTAGCGGATGGCCTAATGCGATTGCACCGCCATTTAGATTTACTCGGTCATCAAAATTGTCCATTAAGCCAAGATCTTTTGCGCAAGGGAGAGACTGTGCAGCAAAAGCTTCATTTAATTCAACAATATCAATGTCATCCATAGTCACGCCTGCTCGGGCTAATGCTTTTTGTGTTGCAGGTACAGGACCGTAACCCATAATTGATGGATCACAACCAGCAATAGCCATTGAACGTACTTTTGCACGTGGTGTTAAACCAAGTTCAGCCGCTTTATCAGCTGACATCAATAACATTGCTGAAGCGCCATCAGATAGCGCAGATGATGTGCCAGCAGTCACCGTTCCGTTTGCAGGATCAAATGCTGGACGTAATGTACTTAGTGTCTCTACAGTTGTTTCCGGGCGAATAACTTCATCATTTTCAACTAAAATCATCTTGCCATCAGCATCGTGACCGTGAATAGGCAGAATTTCAGATTTGAAACGACCCTCAACAGTGGCTTCGTGGGCAAGACGGTGAGAACGCGCGCCAAATTCATCTTGTTGCTCACGAGATATGCCGTGCATTTTACCTAGCATCTCTGCTGTTAAGCCCATCATACCAGCGGCAGAAGCTATTTTCTTAGCCATGGCAGGGTGGAAGTCTACGCCGTGATTCATTGGGACATGACCCATGTGCTCAACACCACCAACGATAAATACATCGCCATCACCAACTTGAATCGCACGTGTTGCATCGTGAATAGCTTGCATTGATGAACCACATAAACGGTTTACGGTGCTACCACCGATAGATTTTGGTAAGCCGGCTAAAATGGCGGCATTACGTGCAATGTTAAAGCCTTGTTCTAATGTTTGTTGAACACAGCCCCAAATTACATCTTCAATGTCTTCAGGATTAACACTAGGGTTACGCTCCATTAGACCTTTCATTAAATGTGCTGATAATTCTTCGGCACGGATGTTGCGAAATACACCGTTTTTTGAACGACCCATTGGGGTACGAATACAATCGATAACGACAACTTCTTTCATAATTTTTATCTCCAAATCTTCGTCGGCACTTGGTTAATACCAAGTGCTCTGAGTAAGCCTAAGCGTTGTAATAAGTCGTACCAGCAGCGGCTTTCTCACGCATGCCATCGGTAACTTTGTACATTTCACCTAGGTGAGCATAGCTGTCTGCTAACTCAACGAATGCTGCAACACCCATAGTGTCAACGTATTGGAATACACCACCTCTAAACGGAGGGAAACCAAGACCAAATACAAGACCCATATCTGCTTCATTTGGCGTTGCAATGATACCTTCTTCTAAACAGCGTACTGTTTCGATAACCATAGGGATCATGGTGCGAGCGATAATTTCATCGCTGCTAAATTCTTTCGTACCAGCACTTACTGATGCAATAAGCTCTAATGCTTCAGGAGCGACTTCTTTCTTTGGTTTGCCACGGCGATCTACGCTGTGATTGTAAAAACCTTTACCGTTTTTCTGACCAAAGCGTTCTGCTTCAAACATCGCGTCAATTGAATCACGCTCTGTCTTAGCCATACGTGTTGGGAAACCTTGTGCCATCACATCTTGTGCGTGATGAGCCGTATCCATACCTACAACGTCCAGTAAATATGCAGGGCCCATCGGCCAACCAAATTCTTTTTCCATCACTTTATCAACTTGAGCGAAATCTGCGCCGTCGTTAATTAGCTTAGAGAAACCACCGAAGTAAGGGAATAGAACACGATTTACAAAGAAGCCAGGACAGTCGTTAACAACGATAGGCGATTTACCCATTTTTGCAGCATAAGCAACAACAGTTGCAATCGTTTCGTCAGACGTGTTTTCACCACGAATGATTTCAACTAACGGCATGCGATGAACTGGATTAAAGAAGTGCATACCACAGAATTTTTCTGGGCGTTTTACGCTTTTTGCTAATTCGTTAATTGAGATAGTTGACGTATTTGATGTCACAATGGCGTCTTCGCTAACGTGACCTTCAACTTCTGCTAATACCATTGCTTTTACTTTTGGATTTTCAACAACAGCTTCAACAACAATATCTACGTCTTTTACAGATTCGTAGTTAAGAGATGGGGTAATGTTGTTTAACACCTTCGCCATCTTCTTGCCGTCAATACGACCACGTTTAAGTTGTTTGTTCAAAATACCTGATGCTTCATTTAGCCCAAGATCTAATGCAGATTGTGCAATGTCTTTCATAACAATCGGTGTGCCTTTGCTTGCCGACTGATAAGCAATACCACCGCCCATAATACCCGCGCCAAGTACGGCTGCAGAATCAACTTTTTGAGCTTGTTTAGCAGCCGCTTTAGCATTGCTTTTAATAAGCTGATCATTAAGGAAAATGTTAACTAAAGAATGAGCAACGTCAGTTTTTGCAAGCTTAACAAAACCTTTGTTTTCAACAACAAGTGCGTCATCAAGAGTCATTGAAGCACTTTTCTCAATGGCTTTTAATGCCGTCATTGGTGCAGGGTAGTGTTTACCTGCTTTCGCTGCAATCATGCCTTTTGCTGTGCCAAATGACATCATGCTTTCAATTGGAGATAGTGTAAGAGGGCTCTTTTTCTCTTCACGACGTGCTTGCCAATCAAATTTGCCAGCAATGGCATCGTCTAGCATCTCTAGCGCTGCTTCACGTAATTTTTCTGGTGCAACTACGGCGTCTACTGCGCCCATTTTTAATGCTTTATCTGCTTTATTATTACCGCCACCGGTAATCCACAGTAATGCGTTATCACAACCAATAAGACGAGGTAGGCGAACCGTGCCACCCCAGCCTGGCATAATACCTAACTTAGTTTCTGGTAAACCAACTACTGCTGTTGTGTCTGCAACACGGTAATCAGCAAGTAAAATTGCTTCACAACCACCGCCTAATGCAAAACCGTTTACCGCTGCGATTGTTGGGCAAGGTAAATCTTCAAATGCGTTAAATGTGACGTTAACTTGTGCTAGCCATTCTGATAGTTGTTCTTGTGGCGCATTGAAGTGTGTCGTGAACTCGGTGATATCAGCGCCGACGATAAAGGCTGATTTTCCACTAGTCATTACAACACCTTTAAGATCGGTTTGTGCTTGTAATGCTTTTACTGCTTCTTCGAATGACGCAAGTGTGTTTTGGTCAAATTTATTAACAGAACCGTCTTTAGCGTCAAACTTTAACTCTGCAATGCCATCTTTGATGTAACTTACAGAGAGAGTACTAGATTCATAGATCATGTTTTAATTCCCTCATCGAACTTTATGATTGAACTGGTTTACTTCAATTCATTCAGCTAATTTTTATGGATAGTTGTTTATAGCGACAGCCAAGTTTCGCTTGAGTCGGCGTAAATATCAACCATTAATTCAAACAAATGTTTAAACTGAGTGTTTTTATTAAAATGTTTTGAGTTTATGTTGTTATTTATCAGGTATTTACGTGTTGAGTGTTTACCGATCTATTTAGTCTATTGTAGAACGGTTAAGATGACATTTTGATGACTTATTACGAAGAGAGCATTAATCATGAGAGGTTGCTATAATGCGGAAAACTTTTGCTTTGAGATGAATTTATGGAACAACTACAAACGCTATTTTCTCAACATATAGATGAGCTTAATGCGCGCGCTAAAACGATAATGGTGCGTGAAAACATTAGCACATTGGTTATTCATTCGGGGCAACCTCATCGCCAATTTTTAGACGACATGGACTATCCATTTAAGGTTAATCCTCATTTTAAAGCGTGGGTACCAGTAACCGATAACCCAAACTGCTGGGTAATTGTTGATGGTGTTTCAAAACCAACACTGGTGTTCTATCGTCCTGTCGATTTCTGGCATAAGGTACCTGATGAGCCAAATGACTTTTGGACTGATGCATTCAATGTTGTGTTAATCCAAAAAGCAGATCATATAGCTGAGCATTTACCACAAGATGTAAGCCGTGCTGCTTATATTGGTGAACATATTGATGTTGCGGATGTATTAAACATTGGTTTGCGTAATCCAGAAGAGTTGTTGTCTTATTTTCATTATCACCGCGCATATAAGACAGATTACGAAATGGTTTGTTTGCGTGAAGCAAATCGTTTGGCAGTAAAAGGACATCAAGCCGCTAAAGCTGCCTTTATGGCTAAGAAGTCTGAATATGATATTCAGATGGATTATTTACAAGCCATAAAGCACACCGAAAATGAAGTGCCTTACGGAAACATCGTCGCATTAAATGAAAATGCCGCTATTTTGCACTACACCATGTTAGAGCAAGAAGCACCAACAACGTTTGAATCGTTTTTGATTGACGCTGGAGCTAATTACAATGGTTACGCGTCGGATATCACTCGTACTTATGCTTATGAAGATAATGAATTTAATACACTTATAAAAGCATTAGACAAAAAGCAGCTTGAGTTAATAAGCACCATTAAAGCAGGTGTTAGCTATGTTGATTTACATCTAGCAATGCATGAAATGATAGCTCAGTTATTAAATGAGTTTGAAATTGTTGACCTTGATGCACAAACTATTGTTGAAAAAGGTATTACCAATACTTTCTTCCCACACGGTTTGGGCCATTTCTTGGGATTACAGGTTCACGATATGGGGGGCTTCATGTCAGATGAAACAGGAACTCATGTTGCTGCGCCTGATAGTCATCCATTCCTACGTTGCACGCGCGTCATTGAACCTCGTCAAGTGATGACGATTGAACCTGGGCTATATTTCATCGATAGTTTACTTGATGAGCTAAGAGCTACGGCTAATGGCGATTTTATTAACTGGGCTAAAGTTGATGAGTTTAAACCTTTTGGTGGAATTCGAATCGAAGACAACATCATTATTCATCAAGGTCATGTTGAAAACATGACTCGTGATTTTGGCCTTGAATAAGTATTAATGAATACTCAACCCTATCGTGTATTGTCTGCACCGCTGATGGTGCAGACAGAAGTTAAACGCAGTAAATTTTTAGCATACGTTGCACCTACCCAAGGTATTGAAGCTGCCAAAGCATTTATCCAACAAATTAAACTAAAGCACCCAGACGCTAGCCATAATTGCTCGGCGTTTATTGCTGGACGGCCAGAAAACTCTGTTGATATTGGCTATTCAGATGATGGTGAGCCATCGGGTTGTGCAGGACGCCCAATGCTTAACGTACTGCAAGGAAGCGGCGTTGGCGAAATTACAGTTGTAGTGACTCGCTATTTTGGCGGTACTAAATTAGGTACGGGTGGCATGGCACGCGCTTATGGTGCAGCAGTGAGCGCAGTGTTAGCTGAAATTGAAACCAAAGAGAAAAGTGTTTCGTGTGAATTAGCTTTTAGTTGCGATTATCAATGGACAACACAAGTTGAAATGTTAGTTAATCAATTCGACGTATCCATTGTTAGTGCTAACTATCATGAAGGCATCGACTATATAATTGAAATTGATGTGAGACAGCGAGAAGAGTTTGCTGCGTTGATGCATCAAAGAACCAATGGGCAAATCGCTATTGATCTAACCTAGGCCTATTCGGTGATAAAACCCGCAAATTTTAGTAGTTAACTAGCCATAGCCTAGCATTTTGATTAGAATGCAGTTTCCTCAAATTTTATCTAACAGTCTTATGGAATTACATCTTGTTATTTTGGCAGCGGGCAAAGGGACCCGAATGCGTTCAGCGTTGCCAAAAGTGCTTCACAAAATCGCCGCAAAATCGATGGTAGAACATGTTATCGATGCTGCAACTCAACTCCCTCATATCGCGTCAACTCAGCTTGTTTATGGGCATGGTGGTGATTTAATGCAACAAGCATTAGTACATCGAGATGTTAACTGGGCATTGCAGGCCGAGCAATTAGGAACTGGCCATGCGGTAGCACAGGCGATGCCGAACTTACCAGATAGCGGTAAAGTACTCATTTTATATGGTGATGTACCATTAATTTCTACTGAAACGCTAGCACGATTAGTCGATGTTCAACCAAGTGGCGGCATTGGGTTATTAACTGTTGTGTTAGATAACCCGACTGGATACGGACGAATTGTCCGCACTGATGGTCAAGTTGTTGGTATTGTTGAGCAGAAAGATGCGAATACGCAGCAGTTAGCCATTACTGAAGTGAATACTGGTATTTTAGTGGCTGATGCTATTGATTTAAAACGTTGGTTAGCAAACCTAAGTAACGATAATGCTCAACAAGAGTATTACCTGACCGATATTATCGCAATGGCTCATCAAGAAGGCCGTGCTGTTATTGCTGCACACCCTGACTCTGCGGTCGAAGTTGAAGGCGTTAATAATAAGCTGCAGTTGGCGCAACTTGAGCGAGCTTATCAATTACAACAAGCGCATCAGCTGATGGTTGATGGTGCGACACTTCATGACCCCGCTCGTTTAGATATTCGCGGTTCAATCGACATCGGTCAAGATGTTGAAATTGACGTTAATGTTATTATTGAAGGTAAGGTTGTCTTGGGCAATAACGTTAAAATTGGTGCGAACTGTATTCTAACTAATTGTACTGTTGCAGATAATAGCGAAATTAAACCTAATTCAATGGTTGAGTCATCAACCGTTGGTGCAAATTGTTCAGTTGGTCCTTTCGCACGGTTAAGGCCTGCTTCAGTAATGTTAGATCATTCTCACGTCGGTAATTTTGTTGAAATGAAAAAAGTCGAGTTAGGTGAAGGCTCTAAAGCTGGGCACTTAGCGTATCTTGGCGATTCTATTATTGGACGTGATGTGAATATTGGCGCAGGTACTATCACTTGTAATTATGATGGCGCTAATAAGCATCTGACAGAAATTGGCGACAATGCATTTATTGGCTCTGATAGCCAATTGGTTGCCCCTGTTAAAATTGGCGCCGGTGCAACAATTGCCGCTGGCGCAACGATAACTAAAGAAGTTGGTGCTAACGAGTTAGTCTTAACTCGCGTAAAACAGCGTCACATTGAAAACTGGGCTCGCCCACAAAAGAATAAGTAACAAGGAATAATAAAATATGTGCGGAATAGTTGGCGGTGTTGCACAGCGTGATGTAAGTGACATTTTAATTGAAGGCCTAAAGCGCCTCGAATACCGTGGGTATGATTCAGCGGGTTTAGCTGTGATTAAAGAAGCTGGAAGCTTTGAACGTGTACGTAGTGTTGGTAAAGTTAAAAACTTACAAGATAAAGCGACTCAATTTGATGTATCTGGTGGTACAGGTATTGCTCACACTCGTTGGGCTACACATGGTGGCGTAACTGAAGCTAATGCTCATCCACATGTTTCTAATAATGATATTGTTGTTGTCCACAACGGTATTATCGAAAATCATAATGAATTACGTCAAACGTTAAAAGCTAAAGGTTATGTTTTTTCGTCAGATACTGATACTGAAGTGCTTACTCACCTCATTGCAGATAACTTTAAATCAACGTCGTCGTTATTAGAAGCCGTTCAAAAAACGACGAAGATGGTACGCGGCGCATACGGCATGGTTATCATGGCGGTTAATGATCCGGACCAAGTTGTTGTTGCTCGTTCAGGTAGCCCGTTAGTGATTGGTGTTGGCCTTGGTGAAAACTTTATTGCTTCAGATCTTCGTGCTCTGTTGCCAGTGACTCATACTTTTATGTACTTAGAAGAAGGTGATGTTGCTAAAGTTACTCGTCAATCTGTTGAAGTCTATGACAGTGAAGGTAATGCAGTTGAGCGAGAAGCTAAAGAAACTGACATTACTGCAGAGTCTGATGGTAAGGGTGAATATCGCCACTACATGATGAAAGAGATTCATGAGCAGCCATTAGCTGTTCGCAATACACTGGCTGATCGCTTAGTTGATGGTGTTGTTGTTGAAGACGTGTTTGGTGCTGGCTCTTCAACAGTGTTTGAAAAAGTTGAACACATTCAAATTATCGCATGTGGTACAAGTTACCATGCTGCTATGGTTGCAAAATATTGGTTAGAAAGTCTTGCCAATATCTCATGTAATGTCGAAATAGCCTCTGAGTTTAGATACCGTAAATCATTTGTTCATCCAAACAGTCTATTAGTGACTATTTCACAATCTGGTGAAACAGCGGATACATTAGCAGCATTACGATTGGCTCAAGAAATTGGTTACATGTCATCATTGGTTCTATGTAATGTTGATGGTTCATCATTAGTGCGCGAATCAGAACTTGCCTTTATGACAAAAGCTGGTGCTGAAATTGGCGTTGCTTCGACCAAAGCATTTACAACGCAGCTTGTTGGCTTGTTGATGATGGTTTTAGCCATTGGTCAAAAGCGCGGCATGCCACAAGATACGCAGCAAGCTATTTCAAGTGCATTGAATTCATTACCCGCGAAATTGGAAGAAAGCTTATCGTTAAATGATGCGATTGAAGCATTGGCACCTGAGTTTGCTGACAAGCATCATTCGCTATTCTTAGGGCGCGGTGATCAATACCCGATTGCAATGGAAGGCGCATTAAAGCTGAAAGAGATTTCTTATATTCATGCGGAGGCTTATGCCGCTGGTGAACTAAAGCATGGCCCTTTAGCGCTTATAGATGCAGAAATTCCAATTATTGTGGTTGCACCAAACAACGAGTTATTAGAAAAGCTACATTCGAATATTGAAGAAGTTCGTGCTCGCGGAGGGATATTATATGTATTCGCCGATGCTAATAGTAATTTTGAAAGTGATGAAACAATGCGTGTTATAGATGTGCCAGCAGTCGATGAGATTGTCGCGCCAATTCTTTATACCATTCCACTACAATTACTATCTTACTATGTTGCTATTATTAAAGGGACTGACGTTGATCAGCCTAGAAACTTAGCAAAATCAGTAACGGTAGAGTAATTGATACATTTGCCAGCTACTTCTTAAGTAGTTGGCAAATGCTTTTCTAGCACACCACACGTCTTTTTAATCGCATAACTCGTCAATGCCGTATGTGACAATTCAATACCATGACAATATTGATCAAAGAAACTTTGTGCTTTCTTAAAGCTTGTTAGATTCTGTTTAATAAATTTCATTTCATGAAGTGCTAGTGAACCTTCTAAATATTCTAAATCCTTGATTAAAGCTGGCAGCTCACTAACTCCAGCAGTTCGTTTTGCTTCCGTTTTCACCGAACCCACAATCTTATCCATATAGGGTTTTAATGTTGGGTGGTCTCTAAACTCGACCGCGAGTAAAATAATAATAATTATAAATATAAACTTTTTCATGTGGCTAACTTTCAATCTGCGTAAATAGGCTGCCATAATGAAAATTAAATAGCAGTCTCTTAATCATAGTCAAAATAATTATAATTACTTTAAATATAATAAATACCTTGTGAGCAAGTAAAGGAAATTCAATGAACGATAATATAGACGTTAAGATCATTGACACTTCGAAACACGATGATATTAAACATCGTACGAAAGTCAAAGATACCGAATACAAAGAAGGTAAAATATACATAAGGTCAATCAATGGTGTTTTTACCGCAATACGGCAGAAATTGAATTGGATCTTAATGCTTGGTTTTTTCCTGTTGCCTTGGATTCCTTATGGAGACAGGCAAGCTGTCATATTTGATCTTGCTGAACAAAAATTTCACATATTTGGTTTGATTATTTGGCCACAGGATCTTGTGTTATTGGCTGCACTGCTCATGATTTCGGCCTATGGTCTTTTTCTGGTAACTACGTTTATTGGCAGAGTATGGTGTGGGTTTACCTGTCCGCAAACCATATGGACCTTTATATTTGTCTGGGTAGAAGAGAAAGTTGAAGGAAAGTTTAACAAACGGAAGAAACTTGACCAACAACCTAATACTTGGACGAAAATTTGGAAAAAAGGACTTAAACATAGTATTTGGCTGGTCATTTCTTTAATTACCTCTTTAACATTTTTGGCATTCTTTGTTCCTGTTAAAGAACTCTATATTGACTTCTTTACACTTAATGCCAGTGGCTTAATATATTTCTGGACTCTGTTTTTTACATTTTGTACCTACGGCAATGCTGGTTGGATGCGCGAAATAATGTGCCTGCACATGTGTCCCTATGCACGGTTTCAGTCCGCAATGTTTGATAAAGACACCTTTAGCGTTGCCTATAATGCACAGCGCGGGGAAAGTCGAGGACCACGTTCTCGTAAGAAAGATCCAAAAGAACTCGGATTAGGAGACTGCATTGACTGTAATCTGTGTGTTCAAGTCTGTCCAACGGGTATAGATATCCGAGATGGTCTTCAATACGAATGCATAAATTGTGGAGCCTGTATTGATGCATGTGATGATGTCATGGAAAAAATGGGTTATGAGAAAAAACTAATTAGCTATACCACTGAAAACCAATTAGAAGGTAAGAAAACTCACATTATCAGAGGTAAGTTGGTTGGCTATGGTTCTGTCCTGGCAATCATGTCAATTGTCTTTGTATACTTCCTCATGGCAATTGAACCGTTGAAGCTCGACATTATTCGAGATCGTAATCAGTTATATAGAATCAGTAGCGAAGGCCTCATTGAAAATGTCTACACGCTTAAAGTTCTTAATAAGACCGAAGAAGACCTCAACTATAAATTAAGTTTCTCAGGATTGGACGAATTTGAATGGCTAGGTGTGAACGAAATTTTTGTTAAAGCAGGAGAAGTATATACACTGCCAATGAGTATTTCTGCAGATCCATATAACTTAAAGAAGAAGCTCGTTAACGTAACCTTCACTGTTGAAGCATCATTAGACAACGGCGAAAAGGTTATTGTAAAAGAAGACACTAAATTCTTTAATGAGATTTAGTTTAAATCGACCTTAAAACATTCTAATTGATTCTTAAAAAAACAATTGGAATGTTTTTTGAACGGTTAAACAAAGTTTTTATTAAATCGTCATAAAAGCACTTGCAAGCAAGCAACAAATCCCTATAATGCGCAACCACTGAGACGGAGCAACGAACAATAAATTGCTTACTTCGAAGTTTTATTAAGATTGACTAAATTAGTTATTGACTTAATAAAAAGGCAGTGTAATATACGCAGCCCTAACGCAACGAGCTACACGGTTTGAAGCGTAACTCCTTACTACTTTAAGTAAGTCGAGTTGAAACGTTCTTTAACAATAAGTATTCAAATAAACTGTG
>CAJXRU010000029.1 GCA_913060565.1 uncultured Gammaproteobacteria bacterium
CATACGAGATCATGCCTAGTCTCGTGGGCTCGGAGATGTGTATAAGAGACAGAGCATAGCCAAACTGGCCAGCTTAAAGCCCGGTCATGTCATGCTGCCAAAAGCTGGCGAACGTATGACGCTCAACAAGTCAAAAATTTACTTTGTGGATGTGCCAGGGGCCAAACAATCCTTTATCCGTATTGGTAGTCGTGCGATGACAGCTAACTCGAGTGACTATTACCCAAGTGTCGCGGTTAACCACAACCTAGGAGGCAGCTTCTCTGGTCAACTATTCCAAATTCTGCGCTTGGAGAAAGGCTATACCTACGGAGCTTATTCAGGTTTTAGCCGCAGTAACCAAGGCGGCGCTTTTACTGCGCGCTCAAGTGTTCGTTCAAATGTCACGCTAGAGTCATTAGAAACTTTTAAAGAAATTTTTAATGACTACGAAAATAATTTCGACCAAGCCGCGTTAGATAGCGCAAAATCGATACTTGCTAAGCAAGACGCCCGTGCCTTTGAAACACCTAATAGCTTAATGGGGGTATTGCAAAATATTAATACTTACGATCTACCAAATGACTATGTCGCAGATCAACAACAAGCATTAGCTAATATGTCGTTAACCCAGGCTAAATCAGTAATGAAGAAGTATATGGACAGTAACAAGATGATTTATCTAGTGGTTGGTGATGCAAAAACCCAATTGCCTCGCTTAAAATCACTAGGTATGGGTAAAGTGACATTACTTGATAAGAACGGAAATCGAGTAAAATAAGAGTAAAGTACCGAAATACAATATAAACCACCCGTAAGTGGGTGGTTTTTAATTCAAAATTGAGAATAAAATGAGGGATGAAACTCGCTATAAGACGTTAATCAATATGATAAAAATAAAAATTTTCTTTTAGTGCAAATCAATCTTCTATTGATTAATAATCGCTCAAATCAAGCTATATTACACTTTTCATAAAATTCGATAGAAAACACCTGCGCCAAAACAATTCTAAAGTACTAGAGCTCACTAATTTACCCTCCTTTAACTCCTTGTAAGCTATAAATTAAACATTCTATACTGGATATTAATTATTTTCAGCAAGTGTAGGGTTCCCATTGAAGGGGATAAAAATGCTTGTTAAGAGCTAATCATCACAAAGGATTTGAATATGTACTCATTGAACTTAGACAACAATGCTGAAGTAATTGCATTATCTGGTGTTGTTAATATTTCTTCTGATAACCAACTCTTCGCTGTAGAAATTGGTACTAAGCTTCTCGCTACTGATACATTACTTATTGAGAACGATGCTAGTGTCACCGTTCAATATGCTGATGGTTCAGTTCTCACTTATGACCAAACCGCACCATCTGTTGTTGAAGAGTTACCAGATGAAATTGACGAAGAAACGCTTGCAGAAGAAAGCGTTTCAATTCAGGATGAGATTACCGCTATTCAAGATGCTATCGCATCAGGAGATAACGATCTAGATCTCCCAGCCACAGCCTCTGGTGGCAATACTAGTCAAGGTGGAATTTCTTTTGTAACCGTCGAACGGGATGGCAATGACGTTATTATTGGGTCAGACTTTTCAGCCCAAGGTCTAAATTCCCCGACAGCTAACAGCGTCTTAACGCCAATAATTCAGTCTACGAATATAGAACCGTTTATTCCAGAACTCGAATTATCACTTTCTTCATCAATTAACCATCAAGGCAGATTAGTCTCAATTAGTGGCCAAATTGATAATGCAGGTCAAAATGCTGTTGTAACACTTACGATCACTGATACGAATGGCACGACTGTAATAATTAATAATGTCCCCGTCGCCGAAGATGGTTCATACCTAATTAACAATGTAGACATCAGTTCACTCGCTGAAGGCGCACTAAACGTTAACGTTACTGTCACAGATACCAATTCACAAACCATCGAATCTAACTCAAGCTTTACCTATGATGCAACCGCGCCAAACTCTCCACAATTTTCTATTACTGCTGGTGATGACAGCGTGATTAATGCGGCTGAAAAATCGCAAGGTATCAATATTGTTGTAGACATAGATCCCACAGATGTTGTGGTTGGCGACACTATTTCAATCTCTTATGGAACGAGCCCAAACCTTACGGTGCAGAGCGTTGTTATAACGCAAGAAATGCTGGATACCGCGCCTCCTCAAGCTACATTTAGTGTTCCTGATGAACTAATTATTCATGGGCAAGTATTGCAAGGTTCTGTCACAATATCAGACCAATTTGGCAATATATCGACGCCACAAAATTTTTCTCAAAATGTAGATACCTTAGCACCGGGTGCTACTGGCCCACAAACAGTGCCGGTTATTAATATTCCCGAGGCGTTAGACGGAATTTCAGCAGAAGATGCAAAAGACGGCATCCAAATTGAAGTTACTCCAACTTCTGACAGTGTGCCAGGTGACCGAATTGAAGTCACTGTAAAATCAGATATCGATGATTCAACTATCTTAGAGATCCTTGTAATTCCAGCGAATTGGGATGGTATCTCGCCTATAATTGTAACAATTCCAACCAGTAAACTACCTGACAACGGAACTCATAAAGTAACTGCCGTCATCAAAGATGGAAGCAACAACGCTAGCGGAAGTAGCGAAGAATTCTCAATCGATGTCAATACAGATAGTGTTCGACCAACTGTTTACATTGCTGAAGCAAAGGATGGTATTAATAAAACCGAAATTTCAGACGGAATTCAAATTGAGATAAATCCGCCAACTGATGCTATTGCTGGACATCGTATTGTGGTGACTATTAGCCCTGGAAATGGTACGGGTACGATTGAGCAAGCACTTGAGATCCCGCAGGATTGGGATGGTAAATCACCACTTCAAATTATTATTCCGTCGAATAATTTACCGACTGACGGTCAACAAACGGTTTCTGTAAAAGTTGTAGATAGTGACGATAATACAATTGGTGAAACGAGTGTCGATGAAGTAATTTTAATTGATACTGTAGCACCAGGAGAAGGCACGGTTCGCCCTGCTCCAACGTTTAATATTCCAGAAGCAGAGGACGGCAATGTTTCCGCAGAAGATGTTAAAGATGGCATTCAAGTAACACTTACCCCTCCATTGGAAACAAATATCGATGATGTAATTATTTTCAATCTTACTCCAGCGGATGGCTCGCCGATAGTAACGATAGAAATTGATATTCCTGACGATTGGGATGGTGCATCACCAATTGCGGTGACTATTCCTGCTAATTCACTGCCTAACGATGGCAGTTATTCGGTAACAACTGCGGTAAAAGATCCTAGTGGTAACGTAAGCCAAGTCAGTGATGCTCAGGACCTAAATCTCAATACTGAGTCTAATCAACCAACTGTATTTATTGAAGAAAGCGAAAACGGCATTAACAAAAATGAACTTGCTGACGGCCTTCAAATAAGCATTAACCCACCGACGGATGCAGCTGTTGGTAATGTAATTAGTGTAGTAATTACACCGACTGAGCCGGGTGTAGATCCCATTATTGTAAGCGCCGTCATTCCAGAGGGATGGAATGAGCGCGACCACATTACTATCACTATTCCTACAACCCAAACCATCCCAGATGGTCAACATAATGTCGTGGTAACAGTGCGAAACCCTGATAACTCTATTGTAGGTGCTCCAAGTAATCCTGAATCAATATTGGTAGATACAATCGCACCAGGAGAAGGTGAAACAACGAGTGCTCCGACGATAGAAATTGATAGTGCAGTTGACGGAATTACGGCAGATGAAGTCCTTAATGGCCTGACTGTTTCAGTGACTCCACCAACTGGAACGTCACCTGGCGACATTGTGACAATACTATTCTCTCCTACTGCCCCTGGATCTAATCCAATTGAAATAACCCTAGAAATTCCAGCTAATTGGGTAGCTGGTCAACCTATTGATGTTAATATTGAAAGTAATCAATTACCCGATGACGGTGATTATAACGTTACAACATCAGTCACTGATCAAGCTGGCAATACCAGTGAGACAAGTACACCTCTGCCGATAACAATATTGGCTAACTCTCCTGTAGTAATTATTCCAGAGATCGAAAATGGCATCAATGCGAAAGAAGCTGAAGATGGTATTCAATTAGTCATAACCCCCCCAAGAACTGCTAAAGCTGGTGATTTAATTACCGTAACTTTAGTTAATGATGGAATTGAAGGCGCAGCGACACCCATTATTATTCCTAGCAATTGGGACGGTATAACCCCAATTGAAATAACTATATCGCCTGATAAAATTACAACAGATGGTTCTCATGTAATTCAAGTTACTGTATCTGACAGCAGTAATAATCCTGTGGGTAACCCAACGAACTCACCAACATTTATCATTGATACGAATGCGCCAGGTTCAAATGGTTCACCAAGTACCCCACTTATTGATGTACCAGAAGCCGCTGGAAATGTTGATGCAGAAGAACTTAAAGACGGTATCACCGTTTTAATAACAATCCCGAGTGATAGTGAGGCTGGTGATACAATAAAGTTAAGCTTATCACCAGGTCCAAATAATGAACCACTAATTATTGAGCAAGAAGTTCCAAGTGATTGGGATGGCACGAGTCAAATTGAATTAGTAGTTCCATTCCAATCAAACTTACCTGATGGTGAATATCAGTTAACTGCAATTATCACTGATAAAGCTGGAAACTCGGGGGCAACAAGCCCAACAACCGCAATCAATATTAATACGGATTCATCACAACCAACCGTATTTATTCCAGAAGCAGAAAATGGAATTAACGCTGTAGAAGCTGCAGACGGTATTCAAATATTTGTAAACCCACCTAATTCGGCTACGCCAGGCTCAATACTAACGACCACCTTTGATAATGGTGTAGATGCACCTCAAACTTTCCAGTCTTTTATTCCAAATGACTGGAATGGAGTTGATCAAGTAGAATTAGTAATTGCTTCAGCTGAAATTCCAAATGATGGAACTTATAATGTTACAGTTGCAGCCTCTCTGCCTTTTTTTGGTCAGCTAGGTGAGTCAAGTATTCCCCAATCGGTGACTATTGATACTAGTGCTCCAGGCACTTCAGGCAGTCCGTCGGTCCCGATAATTGATATTCCAGAAGCAGTTGACGGCATAAACATTGATGAATTTATCGACGGAATTCAAATAAACGCTACCTTGCCATCTGATGTTGTACCAGGTGACACAGTGGTCATAACTATTTCACATTCAAATGGCACACCAGTTTCATTCGAAATTGAAGTTCCTAGTTCATGGCAACCTGCTGAATTACTCCCACTGACTATTCCTCCAGAGCTTTTCAATAGTGACGGTACTTACTCAATTACAGCAACCGTAAAAGATCAAGTAGGAAATATCAGTCAGCCGAGTATTACACAAGATATCGAATTAAATATTTCGACAAACAAGCCAGTTGTATCTATTCCGGAAGCAGAGGGCGGAATAAACAAAGAAGAAGCTATCGATGGCATTGAAGTCATCATAATACCGCCTGAAGGTACAAAAGTCGGTGATACAATTAAAGTTACAATGCGTGCAGAAGGATCGGATACACCAATCATTATTGATATTCCAGTTCCGTCTTCATGGAATGGATTTGGTCCAATAAATTACTCCATTGATTCAGATGACACACCCACTGATGGTACCTATACGGTAACAACAATTGTAGTTGATGAAAATCTACAACAGATTGGAGAAGTTAGTGAAAGCCAAAATATCACCATTGATACCTTGGCACCAGGTGACGTTGGTGATAACCCAACACCTATCATTGAAATAGCTGAAGCTACCGACGGTATTGATGCAGAAGAATCCAAAGATGGCATTCAAGTATTAATATACCCTCCTTCAGGTACACTCGGTGGTGATACAATTACTGTGACGTTGACATCTAGTAGCGGCACGCCAGTAGTTACATCATACGTTATTCCAGATGATTGGAATGGAAGCGATCCTATTTCAGTGACAATTCCGCCTGAAGAATTACCAGCTGATGGTCAATATGATATTAGTGCAAATGTAACGGATAAAGTAGGTAATACCAGCAGCGATAGTCCATCAGTCACTATCCAATTGGATACAGCAAGTACAAAACCTACGGTATATGTAAAAGAAGCGGAAAATGGCATAAATGCAGCTGAAGTCGAAGATGGCATTCAGATTCAGATCAAATTACCGACGGGTACAGAACCGGGAGACTTGATCTCAGTTTCCATTACCTCACTTGATGGCAGTGTTGAAGCCAATCACTTATTTACGGTTCCAGATGGTTGGACACCTCAAGAAAGATTAAATGTTACATTTCCGACGGATAAGGTACCTGAAGATGGCTCATATGAAGTAACAGCTTCCGTTTCTAAAATAGGCCAATCAGAACAAGGCGAACTGAGTGAAAAAGAATCAATATCTATTGATACAACGGCACCAGGTTCAGAAGGTCCAGTCACAAAACCAATCATTTCGACTCCTGAAGTCACTGGGCCATTTGTCAATGAGTCGATGTTGACTGACGGGTTGCAAGTTGTGGTGCAACCACCATCAGGCAGCATTCCCGGCGATCTCATTGAAGTAAACGTTTATGACAGCAACAATGAATTTATTATCTCAGTTATTAATCAGATTCCAGTTGATTGGGAAGACCCACAAACAATCACCGTTAATGTGAATAAAGAAATACTAACTCCTGATGGTTTATATTCAATCAACACCATAGTTCGCGATGCATCTGGTAATCCAAGTCTAGCCAGCGACAACATTGCCTTGAATGTTGACAGTACAGCACCAGGTGAAGGCGAAGAAATATCTCGACCTATATTGGTTGCAGCTGAGTCAGAAAATGGAATCAATAAACAAGAATTAAGTGACGATATTCAAACTGAATTAACACTTCCTGACGGCACATCAATTGGCGATACAATTGTATTCACAATCAGCGCGGCAGATGATTCAGTAGCATCCATTGAAATTCCTGTCACAGCAGAACACTTCAATAACGATGAATTGATCCGTCCTTTTCCGATTGAAATCCCTCAGAGCTATTTTACAAGCGAGCAAACTTATACTGTATCTGTTCACGTCAAAGACCCTGCTGGTAATCCTAGTATCGAATCAGAAAAAGTTAATCTCAATGTAGATACTATTGCGCCAGGAGAAAATACTGAAAACACATCACCTCAACATGAAATCGCCGAAGCGGTAGATGGCGTAAATGCTCAAGAAATGTTGAATGGCGTTCAAATTTCTGTAAAAGTACCAATTGGCACACTACCAGGCGATACAATAAATGTTCTTATTCAAAACGAATCAATAGGTGAAGATACATACGCATTTATCATTCCACTAAATTGGGTTCCTACTGATAACGTTGACTTCACCATTCCTAATTCGTTTTATCCCGTAGATGGCGAGTATAATATTACATCAAGTGTTTCTGATCTTGCCGGTAATATAAGTGAAAGCAGTACTACAAGCCTCATAACAGTCGACACCACACCACCAGGGAACGGTTTAAAGCCTAAGTTAGCAATTCCAGAAAGTGAAGGCACGATAAATAAACAAGAATCCATTGACGGCATAGATATCATAGTCACACCACCGGCGGGTACCTTGCCAGGAGATAGCGTAACAGTAGCCATTACAGGTGAAGGGATAGAACCTCAGATAACGTTGGACTACATCATTCCCGAAAATTGGGTAGAACCAGATGAAATTCCCTATGTGATTCCTACGACTGTTTTGCCTGGCGATGGCGAATACAAAGTTATTGTTTCAATCACCGATCCATCTGGAAATACATCAGAGCCAAGCAGTCCAGTAAATATAGAACTGAACACCACCGTCCCTGGTGAAGAGAAACAACCATCACCACCAACGCTTGACGTTGTTGATGGTGACAATGGTGTGAACAGCCAAGAGTTTACCGACGCATCCGGCGTTGCTATTGCCATTGGCTTACCATCTGACAGTCAAGTCGGTGACATCATCACGTTAACCATCACCGATTCAAGTGACAATGAGCACACGCTCACGCACACGGTAACGGCACAAAATATTACCGATAACAGCGCGCTTGTGACCGTCACTCAGTTAACCGGTGTTAACATCACTGATGGTCAATACGACATCAGCGCTGTGGTAACACGTGGCACGCAAGAAAGTGAGCCAAGTAATACCGCTGAATTTACGTTAGACAGAGCGGCGCCAGGTCAAGGTACTGGTGCTGGCGATGCAGATGACCCTGTACTTATCTCCGTCCCTGAGCAAGTTGACGGCGGTAACATCGACGCCACTGAAGCCAGCGATGGTATTCTTGTCAATGTCACCCCGCCAATCGGCACTGAGCTGGGTGATACTATCACCTTGACCCTAACCGATGTTGATGGCAAAGATGTGCTTGTTGAGCACACTATCCAAGCCCCTTGGGCACAAGGCGGCGTGGTTGCAGTGACGATTCCTGTGAGCGCTATCAGTGACGGTGGTAAGTTCGTTGATGGTGATTACACCATAAGCGCAACCGTCACCGACCAACAAGGTAACGAAAGTGCGCCAAGTGATGATACAGGCATTACACTAGCCACCGACACCGATGGCGGCAACGGCGCTGTCACGCCTCCTATCATTAGCATGCCTGCAGCAGATGATGGCCTGATTAACAAAACAGAGCTTGATGGGTTAACACTCACTATTACGCCGCCAGCCGATGCACAGCCAAATGACGTGATTAACGTCACGCTAACCCCAGCAACCGGCCCAGCTGTTGTCGTGCCTGTCACTATCCCATCAACATGGGTAGCCGGTGACACCATTAACCAGCTTATCACTGGTCTTAACCACGGCGATAAAATCACCGTCACAGCAACCATCACCAAAGATGGCGTTGATAGCACCAGTACGCCTATCGACTTTACCGTTGATACACAACCACCAGGTACAGGTACCGGCGAAGGCGGTAGCGATGCAGCGCCTGGCGTTACGATTCCTGAAGCCACTGACAATGTGACCCTTGAGGAAGCTAACGACGGGGTTGATGTCCTCGTTACGCCACCAACTGACTCTCTGCCTGGCGACACCATTACACTGACCGTGACACAACCTGGCGGCGCTGTTGTGACCGTCGAGCAAGTCATTGATGCCACGTGGGATGGCGCCTCACCTATTACCGTGACTATCCCAGTTAGCGACATCAGCGTGGATGGCGCCTTTAACGACGGCCAGTACGCCGTTAGCGCCACCATTACTGACGAAGCAGGTAATACATCATTAGCTGGAACTGAAAATTTCACGTTAGACACCGCAATAGATGTTCCACCAGCAATTTCAATTAAAGGGGTTGACGCAGCTAACGGCGATACCATTATCGATGCTGAAGAGATCCAGAATACTGGTGGTGAAAAAGTCATTACAGTCAGCGTATCATTGCCAGATGGAACAGAAGTCGGCGATACAATTAGACTATTTGTTTCAACGGAAATAGATCCTCAGGGGTTCATTGATAAAACAATTCCACTGGGAACTGACTTGGGACAACCATTCACTATTGAAGTAGATGCACCAGAAGATGGTGACTACAGTATTGCAGCCCAAATAATTGACACTGCCGGTCAAACAAGCAGTAAAAGTATTGATACTGAATTTACGATCGACACTGAAGCTCACACAATAATATTAGAAGGTCCAGGTGTTGATGTTGTAGAGGGACAAGCTACTGGTGAGTACACCATTACATTAAGTAAAGAAATCCCTGCTGGTGAATCGGTAACAGTGTTCCTTGAATATTCGGGAACAGCAGATAATGGAGACGATTTTACTGGTATAACATCTGTAGAAATCGGAGCAGGTCAAACTAGTGTCCAATTTAACTTACAAACAATTGATGATGCAGCACTTGAGGAAAATGAGACATTAACTGTCACCTTGAAGAATGTGGTGGATACAAACAACGCGACAGGAACTGCTGGCTTCACAACATTGCCAGTAATCGACAGAAACCAAGATCAAGCCACGATCAATATAACACCAGATCCTGCACCAGTTGATGAAAATGATATTCCAGAAATATCAGTCGAAGGCCCTGATGAAGTGAGAGAAGGTGAAGAAGCAGTCTTTACCTTTAAAATTTCTGATGAACCTAGCGAACTTTTCGATCCTAATTTGGTACCCGTTTTTGGAGAGGTCGCAGTCGCAATCATCGTTGAAGTAAGTGGAGTAGACACAATTTCTGGTCAAAATGTAACCGAGGAAATAAGACTATTTTTCAATGTAGGACAATCAGAAATCACGTATTCTGTTACCTCTATTGCGGATTCACTCAAGGAAGATACAGAAAATATAACAGTCTCTATTAAAGAAATATTTAATAATATCCCAAGTCGAAATCCTAACTGGAACTTTGGTGGCTTTGAAAGCGCACCAATTATTTCACCGACTAATGGCACAGCAACAACTCGTGTAATCGATCAACAGTTTGAGATATTGGACGCAATCGACTTATCAGAGAGTAATGATTTTAGTAGTACTGCAATCCGAGGTAATGGCGGAACGGTTGGACAGTTGGTTGAGTTACTCGACCAAAATGACTTAGTAATCGGAAGTGGTTTTGTAAAAGCGGATGGAACTTGGGAGGTAGAAGTTAATTCCTCTGTTACAACCAACGCTGTACACACGATTAAAGCACAGCTTTTTGAAAGCGCATTAGATTCTTCATCAGTTATCAATACAACTGATGAGATTAGCTATCTAAAATCAAACTCAGAAGAGACAACTGCACAAATAACTAGTGACAATGCCGTTGAGCGAGAGTTTATATTTACTGGGTTAAGTGATGACAGCATTGTCGTATCTATTGATAATCCAAATAGCCTGAAAGTCGACGGAGGAGATGGTACTGATACGCTAGTACTTGATGCGTACGACACTGACTTTATTGCAGGGCAAGATGACGATGGAAACGTGACTCTTACTTACCGGAAAGATACGAACAAAGTAATCACATTAATCGATATAGAAAAAGTTGCTTTTGTAGACAATACGGTTGACGTGAATGACTTAAGAGATACACGAATTGTCATTCGAGATGGCGATGGAATCCTTAAAAGTACTGATCTTTCACATAAGATCTATATCGGTGGGCAATTAGCGGAAGGGCATACGCCTGAAGATATTGTGTTAGTAGGGACTGTAGGTGGAAGATCAATTGTTCATACTATCTCTAAAGACAATATCACTGTAACAGATGACGGTATGTTTTTTGTCGATGTCGATAATCTTGGAGCCATAACATTTGATGGAGAAGATGTAGGTTTCAATGATGCAACCCAACTAATTGCCTTTATGGAAACGAGGGACGCTGATGGATTAATACACAATTCAGTCCAAGATGAGAGCATCATTCATACTAAACCGCCAGAAGCTGTAGCCAAAATAACAGAAATAACGGAAGATGATGGCTTATTTGGCGATGATTTTATTACAACAGATAATCAATTAACTATCTCAGGCACAATTAGCAAAGCGTTATTAGAGGACGAGACTTTACAAATTTTTGTAAATAATGAATGGATTACGATTGAGTCTTCCTCTTTAGTCTCTATTGATGGTACAGATATGTTTGCCTGGAGCTATGTAGATAATCGCTCATTGCCAGACGGGGAATACGAGTATCGAGCACAAGTTATTGACGATTTAGGACTGTCGAGTTCAACATCTCGACAAGTTGTAATTGTCGATCAAAATAACACTCATAATAGTGGTGCACAGGTTAGCTTCACTAACGTCTTGGCAGATACGGGTGTCAGTGATAGCGACTACATCACCAACTATGATCAATACTTAATTAAAGGGGAAGTCAGTACAAAATTGCAAGATGATGAAAAAGTTCAAATTCTTGTGGGAACTGAGTGGGTTGATCTAACGATACAATCTACTATAAGTCCAGATATTCCTACAGTCTATAATTGGTTTTATCGCGTAGATGAACCATTGGATAATGGTGTATATGATTATCAAGCTAGAATAGTTAGTGCAGCAGGACACATTGTCGGTGATGTAGTTAGTCAATCTATAACAGTCGATAAAACATTGACTGATACAGAAATTTCGATTGAATCACTGGGCGTTGATCCAATAACAGGAAACGAACAAGATACCGGATTGTCTAATAGCGACTTCCGTACGAATGTAAATTCTGACATTATTCTTATTGGCCAGTTGACAAAACCATTAGCGAGCGACGAATTTCTAGAAATTCAAATCCTAGGTGAATGGATTACGATTGACTCAGCAAACATTACAACAGGCGCAGATGGTATAGTCACTTGGACATATACAGATACACGACAAAACCTTGCTGACAGACAGCACACTTATGCGCTAAGAGTTGGTGATATTGCCGGTAATGTTACTGAAACATATAGTAAAAATATCTATATTGATACTAATTCCACAGCGACAAACGCTAGTACTGGTGCAACGATTTTCGACGTTAAACTAAGCAATAGTTCAGGTGAGTCTGACGGTGATTTCATAACAAGAGATCCTGCAATTGTACTCACCGGCAGTTTGACTGCCAGTATAATTAATGTCGGCCAACGAGAGTATATACAAGTACTCATTGATGGAGAATGGGAGGAAGTTCAAACTTGGGCGTCTACTTCAAATGGTGAGTTCCTTGCTGCAGGTTGGGAGTTAGATCTGACAGACCGTCCACTTGATGAGGGTACTCATGAATTCCAGTTCAGAATTATTGATTTAGCAGGAAACATTACAACGGAATATACGCAAGAGGTAACGATAGATACTGTTGCCGGAGCGCCAATTGTAGATATAGATGCTGGTGATGATCAATTGATTAATTTGGATGAAAGCACATCAGCTATTGACGTATCAGTTGATTTATCTGACCCAGCAATTCAAGTTGGCGATGTATTAAACATCCGATTCTTTATTCAAGGGTTAAAAGTCGAAGATAAGAAGATTGATGTTACACAAGAAATGCTTAATTCAGACTCTTATTCAACAACACTTCCAATTGGTTTTGTGGTCGATGGGCAAGCAGTCGCAGCAACGGTTTCGATTACTGATAATGCAGGAAATCCAAAAACTGCTCATAGTGATGTTATTGTGATTGACCTGACTGCGCCAGATGTACCAACAGTCACATCATTGTTGACTTCAAATGTTAACCCAACAATTACAGGAAGCGTGTCTATTGGCGAAGGATACTCATTCCGAGTAACCGTGGATGACAATACTTATACAGCAGGTGATGGAAACTTAACTATCGATGGTAATGTATGGTCATTGGTTATCCCTGACGATAACTCCCTTGAGCCAACTGGTACCTATTCTGTTACTGCTGTTGTGACTGATAAAGCAGGGAATGAATCTACAGACATTTCTGATTCTGAAATAGTAATTAACCCAACAGCACCAGAACAAAGTCCACTTTCTGAAGTAAAATCTCAGGATGAATTTTCGCCATCAAAGGTAGCACCAATGAGCAACGATTTCCTCATTGGTGAGAATGGTGATGATGTAATGATTGATGTATTGGTAGCACCACAGTCGGTAAACCAATCATTGCCGTTATCGGCAGCAGGTCAACCGGAAGTTATCGAAGGCTTTGTATTAAATGAAGATAAACTTGATTTATCCGACTTATTAGCCCTTGACAATGCATCGGATTTGGAGAACTATCTATCAATTACATCTGATGAAAATAGCACCACCATTTCCGTTGATATTGACGGCGAAATAAGCCAGACAATTAAGCTGGAAGGTGTAGATTTATCGCATGAATTAGAACAAGGGCAATCTTCTGTAATTAATACGTTATTTACTAACTTAGGAGACCAAGCGCTACTTAGCCCAAATAATGTAAGTGATGATGCAACGTTAACTAACAAGCCACTATTAGATGACGAGGATATTAGCGACTTATAGAAAGTGTGCTATATTGTTAATAAATAGCGTAAAAGTGAAAAGTGCCAATGCAATTTGCATTGGCACTTTACCGATATTGATGCAAAAAGGTAATGACATTGCAGTCACAAGGAAAGGCACAGGCCCAATGGGCTATTTCACCGTCTCAACGAGTTAATAGCGATCCTTTATTGGATTGTTTAGTGATTTTAACTGAGCACTTTGGCACGCCCTGCTCTGCAGAAGCGTTATCTGCTGGCCTCCCAATTACAGAAGCAGTGTTATCCCCCGAATTACTCCCCCAGGCAGCATCTCGCGCAGGATTAACAGCAAAACTTAATCGCAAAGGGTTAGATGAGATACCAGGTATGCTTTTACCTTGTATTTTAATGCTCAAAGATCAAAAAGCTTGCGTACTTCAGGAACTTGATTTTGACAATGATAGAGCAGTTATTTCGTTGCCTGAAACTGGTGGTCAAGACGAGTTAACGATTGCCGAACTTGAAACACAATATGTTGGTTATTTGTTTTTAATAAAACAACAGTATCGCGGCGATAAACTTCAAGATGTGCATCATTATCAGCATAAAGAACACTGGCTATGGGCTTCAATCAAAAGCGCCGCTAGTATTTACCGCGATGTAATCATTGCAACTATTTTAATTAATATTTTTGCCCTTGTATCTCCTCTTTTTGTCATGAATGTATATGACAAAGTCGTACCAAATCTTGCGTTTGAATCGTTATGGGTATTGGCACTAGGAGCCGGATTAGCTTATATTTTCGACTTGCTATTAAAACAACTACGAGGTTATTTGATTGATGTAGCAGGTAAGAAAATAGACATAACAATGTCATCAAAATTATTTTCTAAAGTAATTGGTATTCCACTTGAAAAACGCAGCCCCAGTGTTGGTGGCACCGCAAAGCAAGTCAGTGAATTTGATACAATTCGAGACTTCTTATCGTCTGCAACCATTACCGCAATGGTCGATTTACCTTTTGCATTATTCTTTATGTTTATTATATGGTTAGTCGCTGGCGATTTGGTAATGTTTCCGATTATTGCAACGGTACTAATTATTGGATATACACTTTTACTTCAACCCAAATTACGTCATGCCATTGAAGAGAGTAGTAAGTTCTCTAGTTTGCGTCACGGTCATTTAATTGAAAGTCTGAGTTCTATTGAATCCATAAAAGCAAATGGCGCCGAAGGAATTGTCCAGAAAGCTTGGCAACAGATGCTTGGCCACACTTCAAATTGGAATATGAAATCTAAAAATATTTCGAATTCAGTTTCCAACGTTGCAAGCTTTGTTGTTCAAACAGCAGTCATTGGTGTCATTGTATTAGGTGTATACCGCGTTTCAGAGAACATGATTTCTATGGGTGCAATAATCGCGTCAGTCATGTTATCTAGTCGTGCGATATCGCCAATGGCAAAGATTGCAGGGTTACTAACTCGCTCAAATCACACCCTCACGGCAATGGCAGCAATAAACACTTTGATGGAAACCGAAGAAGAATTTGAAAACAAAGGACAACTAGTTAGTATTGCTCGCCTTAAGGGGCACATTAATGCCGAACAGTTTGGTTTTACTTATCCAGAGATGGAAAGGCCAGCACTATATCCAATGTCCATAAAAATTGAACCAGGAGAAAAGATCGCAATCATTGGCCGAAATGGTTCTGGTAAAACAACATTAGCCAAGGTACTTCTTGGACTATATCAACCAACAACTGGTTCATTGCAATTTGATGGGGTTAATCATGGACAAATCCATCCTAGTGATCTCAGACGTAATTTTGGCTATTTACCTCAAGAGGTGACTCTTTTTCATGGCACCATTCGTGATAATATTCTATTTGGAACAAGACAGGTAACGGAATACCAATTAATTCGTGCAGTTCAATTATCAGGTGTTAGCTTATTTACCGACCTTGAGAATGAAGGGTTAGATATGCAGGTTGGTGAAGGTGGCCAAGCCCTTTCACGTGGTCAGCGTCAAAGTGTTTCTCTAGCACGCGCTATCTTAAACGATCCGCCTATTTTATTGCTAGACGAACCCACCGCTAGTTTAGATGCACGTGCCGAGAATCAGTTTATTCGGTCGATGAAACTTACGGGTAAAGATCGTACGATGCTACTGATTACTCATAAAATGCACTTATTGAATCTAGTCGATAGAATAATTGTCTTAGATAGAAATAGGCTCATAGCCGACGGCCCTCGTGATGCTGTTTTAGAAAAACTTAAAGCAGGAACATTAGGAGGCGAGAAAAAATGAAGATAACCCAGCAAGATATTGAAATGGCTGATGATGTCTATGGAGCTATGCTTACGCAAGCTCCAAGTATCCATCGTTTAACTATTTGGGCATTAGCTGCATTAATCTTAACCTTCATTATTTGGGCCTATTTTGCTGCTTTAGAACAAGTAACGTCAGGTGAAGGCAAGGTTATTCCGTCGTCGAATACACAAATTGTTCAAAGTTTGGATGGCGGTATCCTTGAAGAACTTTATGTTCGAGAAGGCATGTCCGTATTAAAAGGACAACCGCTCGCTCGCATTGATGACACTCGCTTTCAATCTGATGTTAATCAGCAAAAACAAGAAGTTGATAGCCTACGTTCGAATATTATCCGACTGCGTGCAGAGCTAAGCAGCATTTTAGTCGGTGATGATTCAAATTGGCGACTACAAATTAAAATAGCTAAAAAAGACATTATCTTTACTAGTGAACTTGCTGAAAAGATGCCTGAATTAGTGGCAAGGCAACAACAAGAATATAACGGCCGAATAGATAGTTTGATTAATCAGCTCGCTATTCAGGGTCGTAAAATAGAGCAAAAAACACAAGAAATTCAAGAGTTAGATTCAAAGATAGGTACATTAAAACGAAGTTATGACTTTGCAAACAAGGAATTAAGCTTAACTCGCCCACTTGCTGAAAAGAACATTATTCCTGAAGTTGAATTGCTAAAGCTTGAAAGAAATGTAAATGACATCTTAGGCGAATTAGAAGGTGTTCAATTGCTGCGTCCTAAATCAGAATCTTCACTGAGTGAAACGATTTTACAACGGCGTGAAACTGCCTTGAAATATCGAACGGATACGCGTGCAGAACTAAATAAAATGCAAGCAGAGCTGTCTAGAATGAATGAAGCACAGGTGGGTGTTCAAGATAAAGTAGAAAAAGCTTTAATGACCTCTCCTGTTGTTGGTACAATTAAAACTATACATATCAATACACTTGGTGGCGTTATTACGCCGGGTCAGCCGTTAATGGAGATAGTCCCAACTCAAGATAAGCTATTGATTGAGGCAAAAATAAAGCCTCAGGACATTGCATTCTTGCATCCAGGCCTACCTGCCATCGTAAAGGTTACAGCGTATGATTTTGCAAAATACGGCGGACTACACGGTAAAGTAGAACATATTAGTGCTGATACAACGCAAGATGACAAAGGTAATAGCTTTTATATAATACGAGTTCGCACTGAATCATCTAGTATTATAAAGAAAGATAAAACGGAACTTCCTATTATTCCAGGGATGATGACAACCGTTGATGTCATTACGGGAAAACGCACAGTGTTAGAATATATTCTCAATCCAGTATTGAGAGCTAAGCAATCTGCGTTAAGAGAACAGTAAATTAAAGGACTGTATATGCAATTTGATATAACTTCATCGAAATGCGCACTAAAGCGTTATTCAATGATTGCCTGCGCCTTATTAGGGACAGTAGTAGCGTCACCTATTACACAAGCGCAAACTCTAGAACAAGCAGTTGCTCAAGCAATGGATAATAATCCTGATCTTAGAATCGCATTAACCCGATTTAAAGTTGCAGAAGAACGTATCAAACAAGCAAAAGCTGGATATTTCCCGACGGTTGATTTAACGGCAGGATATGGCCATGAAGAAACTAATAGTCCCGGAACGCGTCGAGGAATTTACGCTGAAAATGGCGATGATGGCCAAGCTGGATTAAAACGTGGCGAACTTACCTTAAGTATCAAACAAATGCTCTTCGATGGTTTTTACACTGGCAGTGATACATCTAGAACAGAAAGAGAAGCGAGTTCAGAGCAATGGACGTTATATTCTACAGCAGAAGATTTAGCACTTGATGTTGCAAAGGTTTATAACGAAGTGCTAAAAAACCAAGAAGTATTATCTCTGTCAGAGAAAAATCTTCAATCTCACCAAGATATTTATGAACAAATTAAAGAACGGACAGAATCAGGCCTAGGCAGTATCGCTGATTTATCTCAAGTTACAGGTCGACTTGCACGAGCAAATGTTAATTTAATTTCTGCGACAAATAATTTCCGTGATAGTGTGTCAAAATTTCGTAAACTCGTTAACCACGAACCTAAGGATTTAATTGTTCCAGTACCTGATGCAGATATGGTACCAACCACAGAAGACACTGGTTTAAAAGACGCTTTAGTAAACCATCCCGTAATCAAATCATCACTTAATGATATTGAAGCTGCGCGTTACGCACGAGAAACTTTCACATCTAGTTTTTATCCTACGTTTACTCTAGAAATTGATGCAAATGCGAACAATAACCTATCGGGTGAAGAAGGTATTGATCGTCTAAATAATGACATCGGTGGCCATAATAACAGCGCGTCAGCCATGTTACGCATGAAATATAATTTATATGCAGGTGGACGAAACGCCTCACAATCGAGAGCTGCTGCGTACCAAATCGCTGAAGCCGTTGAGCTAAATCGAAAAGCTCATCGCGACGTTACTGAAGGATATACGCTTGCATGGAATGCATACGAGCTTCTCACTATGCAACTGCAATTTATTCAGCAACACGTTGACTCATCAAAGCAAACTCAAGCAGCCTATGAGCAGCAATTTAGACTGGGTCAACGCAGCCTCTTAGATTTGTTAGATACTGAGAATGAGCTTTTTGAAGCACGTAAAGACTTTTTAGAAGCAAACTATCAAAATATCGATGCGAGATATCGCCTGCTTAACGCTACAGGACAATTGCTAGATTCACTGCGTGTGACGCGCTCTAACTTGTGGGATGGCGAAGATAGCTACGAAGGAGGAATTAAATAATGAAGTATTTTGTAATTGCGATAAGTTTTTTCGCCCTTGCCGGTTGTGCAAATGACATTGTGGATATTGAGCAAGCAGTCATTCAACAACATAACCTTGAAGACCTAGATGCCGACGGTGTTATTGAAGCTCGTGAGCGATGTGCAGATACATTCTTAGGCGCTAACATTGATAACTATGGCTGTAGCAGCGTAAAACGTATAGACGACAGTATTACACTAAAAATTAATTTTGCGAATAACTCTTCTGCCATCAGTCAAACTGATTTTGAAAAGATTAAAGAAGTTAGTGATTTCATGAGCAAGTTTCCTGGTAGCCATGTAACAATCGAAGGGCATTGTAGCCGCCAAGGCTCAGCAGAACTTAATCAAAAACTCTCTGAAAGCAGAGCAAATGCGGTTGCTAATGTGTTAAAAAATCAATACGGAATTGCTGCTTTTAGAGTCGCAGCGGTAGGTTATGGTTTTGACAAATTATTGGATGAAAATGATTCACCGCAAGCGCATTCTAAAAATAGACGAATCGTTGCTTCATTGTCGGGAACAGAGCAATCAACAGCCATGAAATGGACAATTTATACTGCCGACGGCTTATAGAGTTTTAAATGGAGCTTGTGCAGCGCAATCAAAGGATTAACTGGTCACTCAGGCTCTTGCTAGTACCAATGCTCATTTCATTTGGTCTCTATGCAAAATCTGATAGCAGTATTGATAATCAAAAGGTTATAGACGCGCTTAAGAAAAATTACGGCGAGCGAGCTGGTAAACGCGGTAACGCTTGGGTAAAAATTTTAACCCAAGATAAAGCTTTATCAAATAGAGAAAAATTAGAAAAAGTAAATCGGTTCTTTAATTATTTTCGATTTGTAGATGACATTAAGTTGTGGGGCGTTAAAAATTATTGGGCAACCCCGATCGAGTTTATAGGTGTGAATGGTGGTGATTGTGAAGATTACTCTATTGCAAAATACTACACTTTATTAGAACTTGGTGTACCGGATGAGAAGATGAGAATAACCATGGTAAAGGCATTACGTCTAAATCAATACCATATGGTTTTAGCGTACTATGAAACGCCAGGATCAGTACCGCTCATCCTAGATAATATAGACGGTAAAATAAAACCTGCAACTAAACGAAACGATTTATTACCCGTATATAGCTTTAATGGTACACAGCTATGGTTAAATAAAGAAAAAGGACGTGGTGTTCTTGCTGGTGATTCTAAGCGCTTGAAGCGCTGGTCAAGCCTTAAGCAACGCCTTGGCGTAAATAACCTAAAACAGCCTAAGTTAAAATTGGAGTAACACAGCAATGACCCTGTTTCAACAGATCAACTCACTGTTATTTGGACTCTTTTTGCTTGTAATGTCGAGCATCGTCTATTTTCAGTTTACTGAAACAAAAGACTTTATGACGCAGCAAATGGAGTCTGACTTAAATAACACGAGTACATCACTTAGCCTCATGCTAAAGCCACACCTGGAAACAGGTGATTTAGTTGGCGCAGAAACGTTGATAAACGTTGTATTTGAGGGCGGGTTTTATCGACGTGTCACGTTAACTTGGCTTGTTGATAATAAAACACAAACATGGGAAAACCCAATCGTTATTGATGGTGTTCCCAGTTGGTTTTCTGATCTTGGTTTATTCGAATCTCAAACTAAAGAAAGTTTGATTACGTCTGGCTGGATGCAGCTTGCCAAATTAGAAATTGAAGCTCATCCCGGTATTGGCTACCGTGAGTTATGGCGCATCATGAACGACACCCTGCTTGTCTTATCTATATTGTTTATTGTTTCATTAATTGTGTTGCGATTACGGTTAACTGCCATCCTTAAACCATTAAATGAAATTGCTGACCATGCGAAAGGGATTGCACAACGAAAATTCCATAAGGACATGGCATTACCTTCAACATCTGAATTAAAAGATGTTGTTATTTCTATTAACTCAATGTCCAATCAGCTTAAGAAAGTCTTTAATACCTTAGACAATGAAGTTGATAGTTTGCGTAAAGATAGCCTCGTAGACCGCGTATCAAACTTACCTAATCGTCAATATCTAACGGGTCAACTCAATAGCTGGTTAGCTGAACCTGGATATGGTGGTTTAATCCTTGCTAAATTCGATTGGTTAGAAGAGATACATAGTAAATACGGTTATCAAGTACGTGATGAAACAATCAAGGTATTAGCTGAAGCTATGCAGCAGCAACTGCCAAAAATAGCAGAATCAGTCATTGCTCGTATTGCAAATGGCGAGTTTGCCTTTTTGATCACCAAGGGTGAAGAAGAGCAAATGAAAAGCTATGTTCAAACCTTAGTCCGTTTGATTAACCAAGAGATGTCTAAAGCAGGTTGCGAACCAAATAGTGATTTCTATTTGGGTGTTACTATTCGTGAAAGTGACATGGAGCCGTCCGATTTATTGTCTCAATCTGATAATGCTTTACAACAAGCAACAAAAGAACAGAAAACTATTCAATGGTTTGATAGTAAAAAGCAACAACACAAATTATCTCGCGAAGAGTGGCGTAAAAAGCTTACTCATGCCATTAACAGCAATCGTTTTATATTTCAATGGCAGCCTGTCCATAAGATGAATAGTAGTGACGTATTACAGCGTGAAGTATATTGTCGTCTTAATGTCGACGGACAAGTCCTAAATGCTGGTGTATTTATGCCATACGTTGAGCTACTTTCGTTAGGTAATGAACTTGATAAATGTATTTTAAAATCGATTGTCAACAACAACATCTTAGCAAAAACTCATGAACCTATTGCGGTCAATTTAACGAGCGATAGTGTTAAAGATACTAAATTCCATCAATGGTTAGCGTTATTTCTTCAAAGCTCTACCAACTCTCATAAGATCCAATTTGAGATCCCAGAGTCTGTAGTAAGTAGTCATTTAGAAGAATGTATTGCGTTGTGTGAAACGGTTAAAGAATATGGTTCTAACTTTGGTATCGATCAATGTGGTCGCCGCATTGGTTCACTTAATTATTTACAACAAGTTAAGCCGACGTACGTTAAACTGGATCAATCATTCTCGTTCTACAGTAAGACCGAACAAAATAGCGAGCTATGTCGCGCCTTAGTAAATGTTGCTAAAGGAATCGGAATAGAAGTTATCGTTACAGCAATTGAAGACGAGAAACAGTTAGCCAACTTTAACTCTTTACACCCTAACGGATACCAAGGATTCATTTACCCGCCAGTAGAAATAGATCCTCACGAAAATTAGACATTAAAAAAGGAGCGTTTAACGCTCCTTTTTTAATTGTACTAGTTGTTTAAACGACTACAGTTTTGGCAATGTTTGATACAACGCGTTTAAGCAGGCCTTTCCTAACACTTGAGATCTTGCAGGAGACCAACCAAATAACTCATCAGGAGTATCTTGTGTGTCTTTAAATGGCATTTCTAACGTCATCACTAATGTATTGAATGCTTGTGCAAGATAATTTGTACCAACCGTCATTAACGCTTCGCCGGGCTTATCAATGTCATAGCCAACTTTATTTTGAAAGTCAGGGCTAGCGGTAATCAAAGCTTGTTGGTAAAAATCTAACAGCGCTTGTCGCTCATCATTCCAGTCAGGGATACCTTCAGAGCCTGCGATAAAGTTATAAGGTAGCGCCTCATCACCATGAACATCCAGACAAAAGTCCATGCCCGTTTGTTCCATTTTCTCACGAACTAGATAAACTTCTGGGCTACGCTCCATACTAGGCTCTAACCATTCACGATTAAGATTAGCGCCAGCAGCATTTGCACGTAAATTTCCGCGTTTACTACCATCAGGGTTCATATTGGGTACTACGTAGAAAACGGCGTTATCTAACAGCGATTTTGAAATTGGATCATCTTGATCTAACAAAGCCTCAAGCATACCTTCCATCCACCACTGGGCCATTGTTTCACCAGGGTGCTGGCGAGCAATCATCCAACATACTTTCTTGTTATCGCCATCAGTACCAATTTTTAGTACATCCATATCCTGCCCATCAACTGTTTGTCCAAGTAAAATATGTTCAACCTGTTCATGCATTTGTGCTTGGGCGATTAAGTCATGATGACGTTCCATTGAATAAGGCGCAAAGTAGGCATAATAGACGCTATCAAATTCTGGCTGATGCTTAATAGTTAGTTGCTTACCGTCATAATGGCTATCGACACGAAACCAAGTTTCGCGATCATAAGAAGCCACAGCTTGGTAGTTTTCCCAACCTTCGACATAAGAACATTCATGAGCATTAGTGATATGCATTGCAACAGACTGGTCCTTTGCTCCCGTCAGACGGTAATGAAACCACTGACTATATTCAGCATTGCTATCCTTTCTAATAGCTAACTCAATGTTCGCGTTATCAGAAATAGATAAACATTCGATATTGCCGCTATCGAAATTCTGGGTAATTTTCATAATATACCTATAAATGAGTTTTAAGCGTTTAAGAACACTTAACAATTAATTGAATAAAAATCGGCAAGATCATAACAGCCATAGTAATAACTTACTATGGCTGTTATGGAAGTAGATCTATTGTTTATAGCTGATGGGCAATAAGTTGTTCACTAACGAGGTACAGTTCATTCGATTCAATAACAGCAACTTCACCATCTATTTTGATGGCGAGAATACGCCCTTTCATGGTCCACCCTTCAGATAATGAAATGTTTAGCACTCTCTGCTGCTGAGTCAATTCTGACAAAGCCACATTGCTTTTACGTGCTAGTTTTGCAACATCATCGATTGATTTAATGCGCAGATAAACATTATCTTTTGCGGTAATTTCACCTACTTTAAAGTGTATTTGATTAGCATCTAACGAAAACACACTATTTTCCATTGAAACTGCACTCGCTGCAGTGCTTAGAAGTGATAAAACAATCAGTAGAACTTTATCCATTATAGCTCCTCATTGGTGGACAACATTAACAGCTTAGTGTTGGCGCTATATATCCTATACAGCGACATGTTTAATGATGTAACTCAATATTTATAACGTAACTTATGTAGAATTACCAATTTACAAAATAAAAATTAAACATATAAAATTCAGTTAGATAACAACAATTATTTTTTATCTAATTGATAATAAAGAGACAAAAAAAACTAAATAATTTTTTTCTGTTTAAGTTTAACGTATTTATAATTAATCGAAGATTCTAGTGTCAGAATTCATTGTTAACGGTCTAATAATCTGCAACCTCTTCTATCAAACAAGTTCTTATTCTAACTGGTTTGTAAATATCTGTTGACAGTGTGGTTTACACCCCCTAAATTCAAGGTAATTTATTAAGTGTTCGCTGAGGAAAAATAATGAGTAAAGGGGTCGTACTATCGGAAGTACGAGAAAAAATCACCGCACTAGATCAAAAACTTTTAGGTTTATTAGGCGAGCGCCGACAATTAAGCCTCAGTGTTGCACAATCGAAAATAGACACAGTGAAGAATGTTAGAGACACCGAACGTGAAGAAGCATTGCTCATTGATCTCATTCAACGTGGCCATAAATTGGGACTAGACGCTCACTATGTGTCACAGTTATTTCACGTCATCATCGAAGATTCAGTCCTCAATCAACAAGCTTGGTTACAAGAACGTGCAAACCACCAGCATGAATCGCCAATCGCGCGAGTTGCCTTTCTTGGCTCTAAAGGATCTTATAGTTATCTAGCATGTCATCGCTACTTTTCCCGTCGCGTAGAAGATATTGTCGAAGTGGGATGCGATTCATTTAGTGACATCGTCAATCAAGTGGAATCAGGTCAAGCCGAATTCGGGTTATTACCGATAGAAAATACCAGTTCAGGTAGTATTAACGAAGTGTACGACGTCTTACAACATACCTCACTATCGATTGTCGGTGAATTGACCCAGCCAGTAGAACACTGCCTTGTGACTGCAATCGATACCGATATATCACAAATTGATACCATATATTGTCATGTTCAGCCGTACCAGCAGTGCTCACAATATCTCAGTAAGTACAAAGGCATTAAGTTCGAGTTTGTTGAAAGCACCGCTGCTGCAATGGAGATAGTCCAACAACGACAATCAGAGAAAGTGGCGGCTATCGCCTCACAAGAAGGAGGCAGTCTCTACAACCTTAACGCCATCGAGCGCAAAATTGCCAACCAACTTGAAAACCATAGCCGATTTATTGTGGTTGCACGAAAAGCTGTTGAGGTTGCGGTGCAAATTCCAGCAAAAACAACCTTTATCATGTCGACTCATCAAGCCAGTGGTGCGTTAGTTGATGCTTTACTCGTATTAAAGAGCAATGGTATTAGTATGACAAAGTTAGAATCACGTCCTATCCAAGGCAACCCTTGGGAAGAAATGTTCTATATTGATGTTGATTGCAATTTACATCACGACAATATGCAAAAAGCGCTAGCCGAGCTTAATGAGATTACCAAAGATATTAAGATCTTAGGCTGTTACCCATCAGAGTCTATTCAGGCAACACCAGTGGCAGAAGTGTTACTCAATAGTAATACTCCTGTTTGATAATAGACTCATCCAGACATTAAAAAGCCCCGCTCGTGCAGGGCTTTCTTTTTGTCAGTAATTGATTATACCGCTCGACTATCGTGAGCCTGCATTAACAACTGTTTAGATTCGTCTAAGAACTGTGTTGAATACTCACCAAACCACTGTGAAACATTATTAAAAGCGTCAATAAATCCTTCACGATCACCGTTTAACAACATGGTATTTGCTTCTTCAAATCTTGTTAAATAGCGGGAAAACATCTTCGTATTCTCGTTCGAAGAAAATATGATATCCGCATAAAGCTGTGAGTCTTGTGCGAATAATCGTCCAACCATCGCTAGCTCTAAACGATAAATCGGCGAGCTATAATCAAGCAGTTGCGCCATATTCGGATTTTCTGCTGCTAAATGTTGGCCGTAAACAAAGGTCGTAAAATGGCGCATTCCCTGCACCAACGTCATGGCATTATCATGCTCTTGTGCATTGGCAACGGTAAGCTTGGCTCCCCAGATCCCAATTTGCTCAAGTAACCAAGCGTATTGTTTCGGATAGCGACCATCACAATAAATAACAACTTGTTTAGCTAAACTTGCAACGTCAGGTCCAAACATGGGATGCAAGCCTAGTACAGGCCCTTGGTGAACATTTAGCATATGTGACAAGGGTTTTGCTTTAGTAGACGTTAAGTCCACCAGCACACAATCACGTGGAAGCTGAGACAATTTATCAATAATCTGCGTCGTTAAATTAATTGGCACTGACACGATCACTAATCCAGCACCGGTAAATAGCTCACTAGCTTGATGCCAATCGTCTTTATCTAATATCTTAACCTGATAGCCAGAAAGCTCTAGCATGCGCTTGAATACGCCACCTAACTTACCTTCTCCACCAACGATGACCACATGGCCAATGTTCGGGTTAATGCACTTAAAACCGGTGTCTTTTTCTCGATGATAAGATTCGCGCATAAGGCGACGTAACACGTCTTCAATTAAGTCACCGCCAACGCCTGCTTCATCAGCTTCTTGGCGGCGTTTGTTGAGCATTGCAGCTTCTCGCTCTGGCGCATAAATAGGTACGCCAGCTTCACTTTTCACTTCCCCAACATCAGCAACTAACGATAATCGCTTTGCTAGTAAATCTATCAGCTGACCATCGACTTCATCAATGGCCTGTCGTAATTTATCTAATGCTTCACACGACTTTTCTGACATCAAGCTCTCCTGTCGTTTTATCTTCAATACGCTGTTGCAATGCTAAACCTATCTTGTTTGCGCCATCACGTAATAATTGTTCAGTATCTTGCCAGTTTATACAGGCGTCTGTTACCGACACACCATACCGTAATTGATCTTTAGGTAATGAACTTGATTGATTACCTTCAAAAAGGTGACTCTCAAGCATGATCCCCATAATTGAACGATTACCTGCGCAAATTTGCTCAAATATATCATCGGCAACTAGCGGTTGTCTCGTGTGATCTTTACTTGAATTACCATGACTACAATCAACAACCAATTTAGGCGTAAGCCCAGCATCATTAATTTGAGTTTCAATCGCCTGAACGTCAGCAGTTTCATAATTAGGTGCTTTACCGCCACGTAAAATAATGTGGCCGTCAGGATTACCTTGAGTTTGCATTAATGCAACTTGTCCCTGCGTATTAATCCCCATAAAACGATGTGAATGCATGGCCGACTCTAATGCGTTTATCGCAACGTTAATTTTTCCGTCAGTGCCATTTTTAAAACCAACAGGCATTGATAACCCACTGGCCATTTCACGGTGAGTTTGTGATTCAGTTGTTCTCGCGCCAATGGCAGACCAACTAAATAATTCAGATAGATACTGCGGACTAATAGGGTCTAGTGCTTCCGTCGCCACAGGTATCTCTAATTCAGCAAGCCATACCAATAGCTCTCTGCCAAGTTTTAATCCTTCTTCCACTTCAAAAGAGTCATTCATGTGAGGATCGTTAAGCAGACCTTTCCAACCGACTGTTGTACGAGGTTTTTCAAAGTAGATACGCATAACTAGGTACATATCATCATTGAGCTGCTCATGAAGCTCTTTGAGCTTTAACGCGTATTCTTTAGCGCTCTTAATATCATGAATAGAGCATGGGCCAGTAACAACCAATAAGCGATGATCTTTGCCATGAATAATATCTGAGATTGTTTGTCGAGCCTCAGCAATATAATTAGCGCCTTGCTCACTCAATGGAATCTGTTGTTTTAATTGCGTTGGTGTAATCAAAACCTTTTCGGAGCTGATATGGGTATTTTCTATTGATTGAGTGCTCATTTACGTATCCTGCGACATAATTCTAGTTAGTTGATGCTCTTTTTAACATCAACCAAAACATCATGCAACTTTTTGATTGACTCCAATCGATTTTTCGAATCATTATTTGAGGTACTTTATGTAAATCACTACCGCATCGGTTTACCCAAAGTTGCAGGTGCTGCTGACTTCCCAATCACCCCAGCCAGTACACATAAGGTTAGAACGTATGGTGTAATTTCTAATAATTGAATCGGAATGACACTATCGACATCGCTAAACCGGCTTTCTTGCAATCTAATGGCCAACGCTTCTAAAAAGCCAAAGAATAAACATGACAACATCACGCCAATTGGATGCCAGCGGCCAAAGATTAACGCCGCAAGTGCTATAAATCCTTTACCAACAGTCATGTTTTCAACGAATCCAGCACCATGACCAATCGATAAAAACGCCCCTGCCAGTCCACAAATACAGCCACCAACAACAACGGCCATATAGCGAATTTTAGACACCGAAAAACCGGCACGTTTAAGTGCCGTAGGGTTATCACCAGCTGCTAACACAACAATTCCCCACGTCGAATACTTCATTAAATAAATAGTCAAAAACACCGCAATAAAAGCGAGATACACTAATATGTTGTGGCCACTAAGCAAATACCAATAGATTTGTGACAATAAGCTATCGTCATGCGTAATAATATTTGGAAACTCAATCGTAGGTAAACGCTGCTCATCACTAAGAATGGGCGTCATGCCTCCTTGAACAAAAATTCGTTGAGCAAGAAGTGCAGTGATGGCTACTGCCAATAAGTTGATTGCAAGACCAGATACAACATGATCACCTTTATGGGTGATACATGCAAAGGCATGAAGCAATGAAAAACAGCCCGTTATCACTATTGCTGCCAAAACACCTTGCCATGCAGAGCCCGTAACAGAAGCGATCGTCGCTGCGGCAAATGCGCCGAGTAACATTTTCCCTTCAAGGCCTATGTCCATTACGCCCGCACGTTCGCTGACAAAGCCAGCCAAGGCGGCAAACATTAATGGCGTTGCTAAACGCAATGATGCATCGAATAATAATATCCAAGAAAATGTACTATCCATCATCTCACCGGCAACTTATCTTTTTTAATAACATCCATGGGTCTGAGCCAATAATTAATGGTCGGCCTTAACATCCATTGCAATGCGCCGCAAAATAACACCACTAATCCTTGGATCAAAAAGATGATGTTGTTGCCAATCGATTCTTCATTAAAGGCAAGCTCCGATCCACCTTGATAAAGTGCGCCAAACAAAATACTAGCAATCACGATGCCCAGTGGATTATTACGCCCCATCAGTGCGACTGCAATTCCAGCAAAACCAAAGCCAGCGACAAAATCAACATTGAGTTGCAAACTATTGCCTTGCACTTCATTTAATCCAATAAAGCCAATCAAAGCTCCTGAAATCATCATCGTTATAATGACAATACGTTTGCTCTTTATACCTGCATAATGAGCACTTTCTTCACTGTGCCCTACTACTCGAGTTTCATAACCTAACTTGGTATGCCATAAGTAATAATACAACCCTGCACCGCACACTAATGCCCATAGAAAAGAAATATTAAGGGGTGTGTTTACAATATTATATCCAAATACTGCCATGATACTTTGCATGCTTGGCAATGCGCTTCCAGCAGATAATGACTCGCTTACCGCAGCCATTTGACCCGGCGCTTTTAAAGCACCCGCTAATAAATACACAAGAAAGGAAGACGCGATCAAATTCAACATAATTGTCGTTATCACGATATTAGAACTACGATAAGCATTGAGCCAAGCAGGAATAAACGCCCAAATGGCGCCAAATAAAGCGCAAAACAGCATCGATGCCGGAATTAGCAGCCATAGCGATAAGCCATCAAGTTGGATACAGATAATAGCAACACCAAGTCCACCAAGCGTTGCTTGCCCTTCGCCGCCAATATTAAATAGGCCCGCATGCCAAGCCAGAGCAACCCCTAACCCAGAAAAAATAAAGTTGGTTGCATAATATAATGTATAGCCGCGCCCTTCTTGCGTACCAAACGCACCATGATAGATTTGCGAAATCGCAGCACCAATATCTACACCTGTTAACGACAATACAATGACACTAGCCAATAATGCCAAGCCAATATTGGCCAGTGTTAACACGATACTATTGAGCCATGGTAATGATTTATTAGGCATCAACCACCTCATTTGCCAGCATTAAACTCAAGTCATTTTTACTTAACTGCTGACTATAATATTGTCCTATGATCTGTCCACGTTCGAATAAAATAACGCGATCAGACAAACTCATAATTTCATCTAAGTCATTAGAGCAAAATATAATACTGACGCCACTGTCTCTTAATTTAAACAATCGTTGATAAACACTTTCAATAGCGCCCACATCAAGTCCATTACTCGGGTGCGCCATCAATAATAGTTGCGGCGCTTTTGAAAATTCACGAGCAAGCACCAGCTTTTGTTGATTGCCACCAGACAAAGCCCCCGTGCTCAACATCGGGTTATTAGGTCGAATGTTCCAATCCCTCATTAATTCCTGACATCGCTGCTGATTGTGTTTATTTTGATAAACAGCCTTGGTGGAAAATGACTCTGTATGATGTCCTAAGATCGCCGTTTCAAATATAGGAAATTCACTAACAATACCTTCCCCCGTTAAAGGATCAGGAACATAAGCGATCCTTAATTCCCGTGCTTGCTTTAAGTCATATTGTTTACTTGGTTTAAACCGTGTGCCATTTACGGTAATTCTGCCATGAGTAAATGGTTTACTGCCCGCAAGCACAGCAAGCAGATTTTCATGCCCTGCCTTAGCGAGTCCAGTAAGTGCAACAATTTCATGACTATTTACCTGAAAATCAATATCAGACAAACTAAACGATTGGCGTGATGTTCCCAGTCTCGTTTTTTGCTTTATTCCTAGGTTCGACACTTTTAAACGCAGCGAACGATCAACGCCACTCACACTACTATTGGGATGGGGGATTGTAATTTCTCTTCCTACCATCAATTTACTTAGATAACCCAAAGTAACCTCTTTTGGGTTAATGTTATTAACAAGCTTGCCATGTGCCATCACTGAAATGACATCACAGATATGATGTAAAATAGACAACTTATGAGCAACGATTAAAATTGAAATGCCCTGCATTTTCAGGAGCTCTAATAAGTCAAGCAAGTGATTTGATTGCAGCGGCGACAGCAGAGCCATCGGTTCATCAAGAATTAATACCTTGGCACCACGATAAAGCGATCTAAGAATATCAACAAGTTGCCGCTCACTATAATCAAGTTGCGACATTAACATATCGAGCTGAAAACTAAATCCAAATTCTCGACATAACTGCTCTAGTTCTTGACGTGCTTTTGCCTTCTTACGCGACATAAAAAAACCGTTGTATTCGCCCAACAAAATATTATCGATAATCGAATAATGCTCTAACCAGCTAGTGGTTTGATGAAGCATACCAATGCCATTATCGATGGCGTGCTGCGGATTTTCGATATTCACCTTAACGCCGTCAACAAACACCTGTCCATGCTCAGGGTTAATAAGGCCATAGGCAACTTTTAACAACGTAGACTTTCCTGCGCCATTTTCGCCAATGATACCGTGAATAGAGCCCGGCGCAATTTTAAGGCACACGTCATCCAGTGCTTTTATGTCATGGAAATACTTGACGACGTTCTGGAGTTCAAGCGCTGGCGATAACATAAATTAATTTATCCCCTGGGCGCACAGTGTGACAATAGATTTATTAGGATCATCTTGGGTCAACAGATATTGCTTATGTTCATCGATTGCATTTGCTAATGAAGGAGTGAACTCATTAGCGTTATATTGATCACGAGTTAACCCAACCCAATCACCAGATAGGCCAAGTTCACGGTGACCTGGTTGCCATTTATTTTGGCTAAAGTCGATAACACTTTGCCAAACAACTTTGCCGACAAGTTTAACCATTGAACTGAGCACAGCGCCGGGATACAAATGATTTTGATTAGAATCAACGGCAATGGCATAAAAACCGTGATCACTCGCTGCCTGATATACTCCAAGGCCTGAACCACCAGCGGCGGCGAATATAACATCGGCACCTTGCTCATATTGATGACGAGCAATTTCGATGCCTTTACTAGGATCATCCCATGCATGAGACGTTGAGCCAATGTAATGGCGGGTAATCAATATATCAGGTTTGACTGACTTTGCCCCTAACGCATAACCACAACTAAACTTTCGGATCAACGGGATGTCCATTCCACCAACAAAACCAATGTGATTGGTTTTCGATTTTAACGCCGCGAGCACACCTGCTAAATAAGCGCCTTGCTCTTCCTGAAAGGTAATAGAGCTGACATTGGGTAGATTAACAACGCCATCAATAGTAACAAACGAAATATTTGGATAGGCCTTTGCCGCACGCTCAATAGCTGGCGATACCGCGTAACCGATACCAATAATTGGATTGTAACCACGACGCGCCAATTTCATTACGCCAAGCTGAGTTTGGACATGATTAGCAGGCTCTACTTCTTTAATAACAAAGCCACGCTCTCGCAGCGGAGAAACGCCATTTTCAAAAGCAGCTTGATTAAAGGAATGGTCATATTTGCTCGACCGATCATAAACAACTGCTGCGCCAATGTTATTAACAGTCGCCATCGCGCTACTTGCCCAGCCAATGACTGTGCAAAATAACAAAATAGACATACAACTAACTGCTGGCACTTTTTACTCCTTTAACAATGATCAGGCATGCCGCGTTCAACGGCATTTAGTAGACGCTTAGTTTTTCGATTTACGACTGGCTGATTATTTAATTGTTTCGCAATCGCCCAATCAATGTGTTCTATTACCATCTCACTCGCTTGTAGCTTTTTTTCTTCTAGTGCCTCGATAACTTTCTGATCATAACTCGCATTGCCCAGTGCAATAGAAATATTTCTCAGCCAACGTTCGTGGCCAATTCGTCTGATTGGCGATCCTTCCATTTTTTTGAGAAATTCGTCTTCGCTCCAAGCGTATAACGATAACAGCTCTGGCGAGTGAATATCTTTACGTGGAATAAAGTCATTCTCGTCACTGGCTTGGGCCATCTTATTCCACGGACAGATAAGTTGGCAATCATCGCAGCCATAGATACGATTGCCAATGGCATCTCGAAACTCTTCAGGAATTGCGCCAAACTTTTCGATGGTTAGATACGAAATACAACGGCTTCCATCAACCACATAAGGCTCAACAATTGCTTGGGTGGGACAGATAGTAATACAGGCAACACATTTTTCACATTGCTCAATAACTGGCTCAGATACAGGCAGTGGAATATTAACGAGTAATTCACCTAAAAAGAAAAATGATCCCGCCTTTTCATTCAAAATTAACGAGTTCTTACCTACCCAACCAACGCCCGCTTTTTCCGCCAACTGGCGCTCCATGATAGGCGCAGAATCAACAAAAGGGCGCGCAACGAGGTCGCTCACTTGAGTTTCAATTTTTTGTTGAAGTTTCTTAAGGCGGTTACGCATCATCTTATGATAATCACGCCCGGTAGCATAACGACTGATATAGCCATTGTGGGAATCTTGCAATGTAGAAACAATCAGCGCCTGGGGCGGTAAATAATCAAGGCGCACACTGATGACACGTAAGGTTCCAGGTAATAATTCATGCGCTCTAGCGCGCATTAAACCATGGCGCGCCATATAATCCATTTCACCGTGATAGCCATTCTCAATCCATTGCATAAACTTGGCTTCATGATGGGATAGATCCGTATCACAAATACCAATATCGGCAAAACCTAGTGCTAATGCCCATTGCTTAATGTCTTGTGCCAATTGTTGATAAAACGCGTCACTACTCACAAACAAATATTTCCAAAATTTTCGGTCCGCTACTTTAACATTTTATCCCGCGACGATTAAGTTAATCCTCAATCGCATTAATGATGATGTGCGTGTTCTTTCATTGACGGTGCGTCTTTAACTTTCACTGGCGTCGTTATTTGGCTGCCATCATTAAGCAGGAACGACATAGTAAACTCACCGCCTTTAGTCAGTGGTTTCTTCAACCCCATCAGCATCACATGAAAGCCGCCTGGTTTAAATGTCACTGATTTATGCGGATTAATAACCAGCTCTTCAATATGACGCATCGCAACTTTACCATCGTCAAAATAACTCTCATGTAGCATGCTGTGTTTTGCAATATCACTACTAACCCCAGTCAGAACAATAGCTTTGTTACTGTGATTAACTAACGTGAAATACGCAGCGCCATTTGGAACAACCGGCGGCAATGCTCTAGCCCATGCTTGTGATATTTCAATATCACAAGGCTGCTGTTTACTCTTATCAGTTTTATGATTATGAGCGACGGCTCCAGTAGAAATGAGGACACTCGACAACAAAATGACTTGTATTCCACGCTTTGAAATCTTACCTAGCTGCTTCAAACTAAACATATTATTCCTTATCAGAGACTAAAAATTTAATCATACACCTCCAACCACTCTTAGAGTTAGCGATAGATCAAAATTTTGATTAGATTTCTCGACTATAAACGATATACTGCGGCCAATTTTCGTTATTAGGAATCGTCGTGAGTTATTTGCTGTCTTGTCTGTATTTGATATGGGTTGTTTTGATATCGATAATCTTATTTCCGATTGCTGTTGTTATCCGGATAGTAACGACGCCTTTTGACAAAAAACTCATTGTTTTAAATTTCTTTAGCCACTTTTGGGGGTCACTATATTTTTGGACAAACCCGTTTTGGTCACTTGAAATAAAAGGTAGAGAACATTTACCTAAAGATCGACCTGTCGTGTTTATTTCCAATCACTTATCGACTATTGATGTGTTGGTTGCTTCTCGGCTATTTACCCACTTTAAATGGGTTTCTAAAATAGAAAACTTTAAAATTCCGTTTATTGGCTGGACCATGTTTCTCAATAAATATGTGGCGATTAAGCGAGGCGGATTAAGTTCGATTAAAGCGATGATGAAACAATCAATGAAGCATTTAGAAAATGGTAGCCCGATTTTTATATTTCCAGAAGGATCTCGTGCCCAAGATGGCCAACTAAAATCATTTAAAACTGGCGCTTTTAAAATTGCCCAAGATGCCAACGTCGATATTGTGCCTATCGTATTAACAGGCACTGATAAAGCCGTCCCTAAAAGTAGCTTACACTTTCGTGGACATCAGCATATCAAAGTTGAGGTATTAGCCCCAATCAGTGCCCAAGATCATCAACAGCTATCACTTAAAGAACTGACCTCTTTAGCACAAGAAAAGATATCAGCGGCGCAGTTTTAGCAGCCTAAGGTAAAACAATCGCAACAGCGTTATCAATCAACGCTTCTTTATGCGCTTTAGTTTTTTTCTTGATATAGGCTTCTAAGCGGCATGCTTCACGACGACATGACGCTGATTGATTAAATGCAAGGGTCACTGGTCGTCGTGCTCTTGTATATTTGGCCCCTTTTTCACTCTCATTATGTTCTTTGAGGCGTCTCTGGAGATCCGTAGTGACGCCGCAATATAACGAGTCGTCATTGCATCGCAATAAATACACAAACCAAGCACTATTATCTTTCATATCAACTTCTGACAACATTAATTGGTGGATTTTACCAATTAGTGAGCACATCACCAATTTATATTTCATAAAAACGTAAATTAACCTTTTAATACAATAAATTAACACTATGGCGCTAACATTGCTTAATCGAGAATATATACATTCTAGTTAACAATAGGCGTCTATGAACTCCCTTAGAAAAACAATTATTACCTTAGTTGGCGGCGGACTACTCGCTTTTGGCCTCATTTTTATATTACTTCCCGGAACAGTGATTATTCTCCCTATTGCTTTGGCTATTCTCGCGCTTGAATATGATTGGGCTCGCCGCTATGTCAAAGTAGCTCAACGCATGCTCACTAAAAGCGCCAAGAAAATGGATCAATTTGTTGCTAAATGCCGAAGAAAATAGTGCTAAGCAATCGCCTGTTAGCTACAATAGCGGCTCTTTAACGTTTAGCGATTGGATTAAGTGATGAATCAAGATGAAATGAAAAAAGCAGCAGGCTGGGCAGCCTTAGAATATATCGAAAAAGATACTATTGTTGGTGTCGGTACTGGCTCAACTGTCAATCATTTTATTGATGCCTTAGGGTCGATCAAAGGCGATATTGAAGGTGCGGTTTCAAGCTCAGAAGAATCTACCAAGCGTTTAAAAGAATATGGCATTCCTGTCTTTGATTTAAATACCGTTGACGAGCTAAGTGTTTACGTTGATGGCGCTGATGAAATCAACGAAAAAATGCAAATGATTAAAGGCGGCGGCGCAGCACTTACGCGAGAGAAAATCATTGCAGCGGTTGCGCAAAAGTTTATCTGCATTGCTGATGAGTCTAAATTCGTTACTCACCTTGGTGCATTCCCATTACCAGTTGAAGTTATTCCGATGGCTCGTTCATATGTAGCACGTCAAATTGTTAAGCTAGGTGGCGATCCAGTCTATCGTGAAGGCGTTATTACCGACAACGGTAATGTCATTCTAGATGTTTACAATTGGTCGGTTGAAGATGCGAAAAATTTAGAGCGTGAATTAAACGAGATTGTTGGCGTCGTCACTAACGGTTTCTTTGCACAGCGCGGTGCTGATGAATTATTAATGGCAACACCTCAAGGTGTCAAAAAAGTCGCTAATAAATAACACGCCGAACAACATCTGAGAAACAGCAGCCAATCATCGACTGTTGTTTCTTATTGTCATCAAATCAGTCAATAATTTCCTAAAAATCATCGTAAAATCTGTTCGTTTCTATCTCACATTATCATCTCAAGTTCACTTAACACCTATTTAAACATTTTATTAACATTAACGATTGATATTTCCCTATATAGTCATCAGTTATATCCAATATACTCTTATGAAATAGCTATAAATAATTCCTAAAAGGGCTTTAAATACGCGAGTTTTGATTGCTATACTGCAGTTAACTTATAGTTTGATTAAACTCTTTACTTAGGCTGCTATAGTTTTTATTTAATTTAACGATTACCCGCTAAAACTTGCTAGGAAAATTAACAATGGCTCATTTTTCACTCGAAAAGAACAAAATTAAAGTATTACTTTTAGAAGGCTTGCATCCAAGTTCATTGGAAGTCTTTGAAAAAGCTGGTTATACCAATATCGAGTGCCTAAAAACCTCCTTACCAGAGGAAGAGCTCATTGAAAAAATTAAAGATGTTCACTTCATTGGTATTCGTTCTCGCACTAATTTAAACGCCAATGTTATTGCAGCTGCGCAAAAGCTCGTCGCTATCGGCTGTTTCTGTATCGGTACAAACCAAGTTGACTTAAATGCTGCAGAGCAACGTGGTATTCCGGTATTTAACGCGCCATTCTCTAATACCCGTTCAGTGGCTGAGCTTGTATTAGGTGAAATTTTACTTCTATTACGTGGCATTCCAGAGAAAAGCGCTAAAGCGCATCGTGGTGAATGGTTAAAATCAGCCGTTGGTTCATTTGAAGCGCGTGGCAAACAATTAGGCATTATCGGTTATGGTCACATTGGTACTCAATTAGGCATCTTGGCTGAAAACTTAGGTATGCGTGTTAAATTCTACGATATTGAAGACAAGCTTCCTTTAGGTAACGCGAGTCAAATTGCGAACTTAAATGAATTATTAGCCACCTCTGACGTGGTGACTTTACATGTACCAGAGACAGTTCAAACCAAATACATGATCGCTAAAGCGCAATTTGATCAGATGAAGCAAGGTGCGATCTTTATTAATGCATCACGCGGCACCGTTGTTGAAATTGACGATTTAGCTCAAGCGTTAACGTCTAATCAACTAAGCGGCGCAGCAATCGACGTGTTCCCTGTCGAGCCAAAATCAAACAACGAAGAGTTTGTTTCGCCACTACGCGGTATCGACAATGTTATTTTAACGCCTCATGTAGGTGGTAGTACTCAGGAAGCGCAAGCCAATATTGGCTTTGAAGTATCAGGAAAACTTGTTAAGTATTCAGACAATGGGTCGACATTATCAGCGGTTAACTTTCCTGAAGTATCTCTACCGGCACATGATGGCAGCACGCGTTTATTGCACATTCATAAAAACCAACCGGGTATTATGAACCAAATTAATATGGCCTTTGCCAAGCACGATATCAACATCACCGCCCAATACTTACAAACTACTGCCGACATTGGTTACGTAGTAATGGAAGTTGAAGCGAAGGATGCTGAAATTGCTTTTGATGAGTTACAAAAAATTGATGGCACTATCCGTGTTAGGTCACTGCATTCTGCATAAAAATTAAAAAGTAGTATCACTTATGGCGCAACAATCTTTGATTCTTGCGCCATTGTTATTGATACCCGTTACCATTGAAGATGCTTGTTTCAGAGCTCGGGTAGAATTCGAATACAAGGCATGATTTGTAATTAATGGTCATTCCCTGATTA
>CAJXRU010000030.1 GCA_913060565.1 uncultured Gammaproteobacteria bacterium
ATACGAGATCATGCCTAGTCTCGTGGGCTCGGAGATGTGTATAAGAGACAGACAATAATGTGCGCGCCGTGCTCTAGTGAACCAATTTGCGGCCCCATCGGTGTCCCGCCACATAATGTCAGTACTTTAATGTTATGAATAGCACGTGCCAGTTTACGAATTTCTTTGGCAACTTGGTCGGCCAGTTCGCGCGTTGGACATAAAATGAGTGATTGAACGCGGAATTTTTTCACATCAAGGTTATGTAGCAAGCCCAGTCCAAATGCTGCTGTTTTACCTGAGCCAGTTTTGCCTTGTGCAATCACGTCTTTGCCTTCTAAAATTGGCGGTAGACTTTGTGCTTGAATAGGTGTCATTTCGTTGTATGACAACGTTTTTAAGTTCTCTAGCAGTGATGCATTGAGAGGCAATTGAGAAAAGCTAGTTGATTGCACAATGATGGCCTTTGGCTTGATGGAATTGGCGCGTAGTATATAGCAAAACGCAGTGATATATCAGTCATCTACTGTATAGTGTGCAGTCTATTGTTATTTTAAGGTTTTGTTGTGAAAAAAGTCGCTATTTTTGTTGATGTACAAAATATCTATTACACGACCCGTGATACCTATTCGCGTCCCTTTAACTATCGCCAGTTTTGGTTTGGCATTGCACAAGACTACGACATTGTCGCGGCCTATGCGTACGCGATTGATAAAGACGATGTATCACAGCAGAAGTTTCAAAGTGCGCTGCGCCATATTGGTTTTGATGTGAAACTAAAGCCCTTTATTCAGCGCCGCGATGGTAGTGCAAAAGGGGATTGGGATGTTGGTATTACGATTGATGTTTTAAAACATGCACCTGAGGTCGATGAAGTGATTTTGTTATCAGGTGATGGTGACTTTGCCATGTTATTAGACGAGCTGCGAAATACTCATGAGGTGTCTAGCCAAGTTTATGGTGTGTTAGATTTAACCGCTGGCGCGCTTATTGAAGCCGCTGATGAGTATACGCCAATCGAAAAACGTCATTTACTCTAAACTTCTAGCGGCAGTTCACAAGGCTCAAATTCGCCGTTAGAGGTTAGTTGGTGTATTGCCACATTAACCTGTTTACTGGGGGGCGATTTAATGGTGATTGCCATTTTGTGCTGCTCATTGACGGTAAATAATTTGTTGTGCCAGCGCTCGCTGTTGTCCTTGCGTTTTTCGTCAAAAGTTAATGAGATATTGTCGCGATCTTGAATATCAAAACTAAATAAATGTAGCGGTACAGATAGTCCATCACCGCACGCTTTTATGTAAGACTCTTTTAGCGTCCAATAGTCATAAAAACCAGCTTGTTGCTCTTGTGGTGGTAACGCTTGCAAAGCCTCAACTTCACTGGCACTAAAATAGCGAGGAGCTAATTTTTTAGTATCACTTTTGCGTTTGGTGTACTCAACATCAATGCCAATAACTTTGCCTCGAGTCACTGCTAATGCAATGAGATGATGAGCATGAGATAGGTTAAACTCAAGACTCTCCGCAGATTTACTTTCATCGCTATTTGCAATAAACGGCTTGCCGTTCCAGCCTTTATCAAATTGCCACTGGTTAGGTGAAATGTCGCTATAGCGAGACAGTACTGTTCTCACTAATCCACGGGTCACCAATGCATCTCGCTTGGCATCGTCAGTGCGCTTTCTATCAATAGTTTCTTGCTCTTGGGGGCTAATTAACTGTTTAAAATCATTTAACACCTTGGCGGTTAAATAATGTGGTTGAACCAAGAAAATATCGATATGAGATGGTTGTTGTTTAGGCACGTGCACGGGTCGTCTTCGTCAATAATGGGGCTAGTTTACGTTAATAACGATTAATCTTAAAAAGAATTTTTAACACTCACCATAAAGCGTACGCTGTCGGTTTCTTCTCGCTCGGTCATTGGCGCAGCTAAATCAATATGAATAACATGGTTGGCGTCTGCGCGACTGGGAGTTAGGCGCAAGCCAACGCCAATATTGGCAAGCCATGGTGTTTGCTTAAATTGACTGTGAGGTTGCGGGCTTTGTTTGCCCCAGCTACGACCTACATCGACAAAGGCAGCGGCTGCAACTCGAATCAGTTTCCACCAATATTGGTCGGTATAGTAACGCTGTTCGACTTTAATAACCGCATTTCTATCGCCAGTTTGAAATCGCACTGGGTATCCTCGCATACCTGTATCGCCACCAAGAAATAGTTGGTTTTCGATGTATGGATTTTTAAGCAGATTGTAATTAGCACCGACGAAGAATACGCGATCAGGCGTCGTAAAGTGATAATACTGGCCATTTAAATTGCCACTGAGGTTTTTAGTGGTGTTGCTGTCTGTAAGGTAGTAACCGCCAAGGTGACCAGCGATAGTGATGAGTTCATTGTTAAACTTAAATGCATTTTTAGAGCGGATATTGAAGATGTATCTCGACTGGTCATCGCTCCATGATGACGGGCTATAACCAATGCTTGCTGATAAATTGCGCCCTAAATTGATATCTTCAGTACGTTTAATTGAGTGGAAATTGGTGAGCGTAGTGTAATGATCTTCGAGTAAGTTAAACTCTATCCAAGGGTAAATATTGGTGCGTGAATTTAGTGGGTTTAATTCAATCGTGTCATCGATTGACCAAAACGTATCTTCAATAAAACTTAAGCCATAACGTAAGCGAGTTGTTCGATCGAGGTGATATCCATCTGAATGACCAAAGAAAACTTGGTAGTGATTGAGTCGATGGCGAATATCAGTCAGTTTATCTTTGTTGATATAAAGTGGATCTTCACGGGTTTCATTGAGGTATGAACCGCCGTAGCTTTGGCGACTTTCAAAAGAATAAAAAGGTTTGTTAACGGCAGCGTAGTGACGTTTTCCGTCACTGTTGTCACTGATTTCAAATTCACTCGTTAAGTGAGTGCCGCCGACATTGGGATCTTTATATCTTAGGGTAAATTCTGTGCGTTGATCGTCACGCGCCTGCGCAATAGAGATCAGTTTTCCGGTGCCAAGAAAGTTAGATTCGGTGATGGATGCTCGCGTTTTGGTTTCGTCGCCATTATGTGAAATGTTAAAGGCTGGTGTTATCGACCATGTATCGCGGGTGGTGATGTGTAAATCGACTTTGTCGTCACACAGTTTTGTCGGTTGAATACGTGCATCAAAGATAAATTTCTGTTGGCGCAATAACCGCTCAGATTCTCGCACTTTGACGGGATTAAATTTTTCAGATTGTTTAAACGACAACTCTTGTAAAATCACTTGCTCTTGGGTGGTGGTATGGATGTTGTTGAGCCATTGATAAAGCCAGTTGAGGGATACTGAGTCATCGTCGCTAAAAACGTTGTAGCGGGTATAGGATATTTTTCCGATGTGATAGTCAGTGAGGAGTTTGTCGAAATCTACAGGCGGTGTTTCAAATTCACTATCAGGCAATGGCTCAGTAGAAGTCCATTGACATTGGGGCGCAACAGACTCAGCCGCATGTGCGTTTATAAACGGTACGCTGCTAATGAGAAACAAAGCCAGAAATCGATTAATGACAGACTCCTTGTCAAATTTGTAATTGATTTACTTAAAGAATAGGACAAATGAGTGAAGATGGAAACTAGTAATCTATATTTAATCGACGGATAATGTTCTGAATTTGTTGATAAGTGTTCGAGAATTTTATGTTGCAGCATTATGTTATACCCGTAACTTCATTTGCCCAAAATTGCAGTATTTTGTGGTGCAATCAAACCCAAGAGGCTGCAATTGTCGATCCCGGCGGTGATATTGAAAAGCTGGTCGCTTTTATTAATGAGCAACAACTTAATATTACAAAGATCTTACTTACACATGGTCATTTAGATCATGTTGGTGCAACCTGCGATACTGCTGCAGCCTATGGTGTTCCTATTATCGGGCCTCATCAAGCGGATGCGTTTTGGATAGACAATTTAGCGCAGCAGGCGCAAATGTTTGGATTTGCAACGCCAAATAATTTTACGCCAACACAATGGCTTAAGGATGGTGACGAAGTGACTGTCGGGAATGAAACATTACAGGTCGTTCATTGCCCAGGTCATACACCCGGTCATGTGGTTTTTTATCATCAGGCAAGCCACAAAGCTTGGGTTGGCGACGTGATTTTTTCTGGCTCAATCGGTCGTACCGATTTCCCTCAAGGAAATCATCAGCAATTGGTTGATTCAATTTGTGAAAAACTATGGCCGCTTGGCAATGATGTAGAGTTTATTTGTGGGCATGGCCCCAACTCCACCTTTGGAAAAGAGCGGGCGTCAAATCCGTTAGTTGGCGATAGAGTGACAGGAAGGGGCTAGTGAGCTGCCGCAAAATATTGCGGCAGCTATTTATTTAAACTACAGGTAATACTGGTGTCGGTTTGCCATCTTCGTCAACAGCAACAAAGCTAAAGCTGCCAGTTATCGCCTTCTCGCGATGGTCGTGATACATATCTTCAACGTAGATATTCACTTCCACTTTGATGCTGGTGTTACCTACGTGAACAACCTGTCCAATTAATTCCACTAAACTGCCGCCTGGGATAGGGTGCTTAAAATCAATTTTGTCTGACGATACGGTAACTAAACGTTTGCGAGAAAAGCGAGTCGCTGCGATAAAAGCAGCTTCATCCATCCACGCTAGCGCTTGTCCACCAAATAAGGTGTCATGATGGTTTGTGGTAAAAGGAAAAACAGCTTTAGTAATTCGCGCTTGGCTTTTATCGAGCCGTTCTAGAATTTGAGGATCTGAAATCATTGAATTTGGTACGTAGAAAATAAAAGGAGATTATAACAAGCAATAATGGATTTTTCCGCTATCTATATCACTTTGTCGTTATTCTAAATGCCACTTTTTCTTTAGGCGTGCAATTTCACCTTCTTGGGTAAGTTCGTCAAATGCACTGAGCAGTGGCTCAATGAGCGATGGATCTGAACTTTTGTGAAAACCAAAATAGAGATCGGTAGAAGCTTCAGGCAGAAAGAGTACTTTTTGTAATTTATTGACGTCTAGCTGTAAGGCCTTAGTACGTTCAATGATGTTTGGCACTGCTGAAATGATATAGTGAGTTCGCTTGCCATAAAGCAGTTTAATGGTATTGATGTAATTTGAGGTGATGTGTAGGTTGGTAAATTTGTTGTCTCGTAGATACTCATGTTGTAAACCATTTCTGATAACGGTGATTTGATATTGCTTTAACGATTCAAGTGAATCGATGGTTAGATTCGAATGTCCTTTTAATCCCCACACATAGAGTTTTTCACTTAAGAGTGGTCCACCCCAAATAAAATTGTCTTCTCGGCGCGGCGTTCTGGCCATTGAAAAAATCAGAGTGTTTTTGTTGTGTTTTGCCATGCTATAAGCAGCCGCCCAAGATTTCACTTCTATGGGGTAGTTGACGCCAGCTTTACGAAACATAGTTTGCATGACTTCAATGCTGTATCCGCCTAATTGGTTGTGTTGATCTAGAAATTGATAAGGCTCTAGTAATTCAGTGACGACTCGTAATGCCGATGATTGTGCACTGACTAGATTGGGAAATAAACTAGTGACGATTAGCACTAAACAGATTTGGCAGTTTGCCCACAATTTCATTAAGGGGACTCCAATTTTATTCGAGAAACTTATTATAGTTAAGATCTTGAATAAAATTGGTTTATGGAAGCAATTCAGGCAATTCTGAGAAGTTCTTATTAGAAAAACAGCATAGTAGGATAAATATACTAGGGTCTGTTGATCTTTGTGGTTCAAATTTTGTTCAATCTAGAAGAATTTTGGGCAAGGCATGAGGATTGATGCTGGGTTTACCCCAGTGAATGACGAATAACGCCGCACAAAATACTTTTAGGTGAATCCTACGGACAGCATTTGTTTGTTATTTCTACGGCGTTATCGCCTATTCGTGTAGCCAGCTACACCACATAGGCTCTGCCTTGTAGAAACCCCAAACAAATTGCTGCAAAAATGAACTCAAAAGATCAACAGACCCTAGGGTTTTAAATAAAGTGTATTCGATGCAATATCAATGATTGCTTCATGGGCAACAAGAATATCTTGGCCAATCACGCCGTCAATCGGCACCGAAGAGATGTTGTTGAGTGCATTAACAACGTGGGACAGATCCATCGCGAAAATATGCGTTGTATTTGTTTTAAAATTTTGAATTTTCAAACTATCAACGTTAAATGATTGAGCGCTAACATTACCACCTAGCCCGGTCGCTTGCGCGTTGTCTATTTGCGCTGTTGGTATTAGCCTAAATTTCACTAATTCTTCATTATTAACCACGCTAACACTAGCACCGCTATCTAGGACAAAGTGAGCTTCTTGACCATTGATGGTTACATTTACAATGGCATGTTGACTGGATAATTTCTGATAACAAAATTTATTGAAGCCCTGTTTAGACAAGAAACGATCCAGTGACGATGGATTTTTTGATGAGCAATTTGCAACCACAGTCGATGTGAACATTATTCCCAATAATAAAATTATCGCGTTACATTTTATTCTATCCAATTGAACCCTCGATCGATTAACACGGTAATTAATTTATAGAGTATAGATTAAGGGATTATTATCAATAAGTCATGATCTATAAGGGCAAGTATTTAGGCGAATTTTTGCAAAGAAATGATATGAATTGGCTTTTAACGAGGTGGAACTGATTTCCACCTCTTTAATTAAAGCCTACTTAAGTTTTAAGTTTGCTCAGTTGATTTTCTTGCACCTTAACCAAATCTGCTAAATTAACACTGCTGCCATAAGCCTCATCTGCAAAGGTTGAAAGCTCTGCTGCTGAGGTTGATATGATGGTAATATTTTTATTTACCTCTTCTGTCACTGCACTTTGTTCTTCAGCAGCAGTAGCAATATGGCTAACCTTGCCAGACACTTCATCTATCTGCTCAACCATCTCATTGAGTGATGTTAATGCATCATTGGTTTTCGATACTGCCATTTGCGCTTGCTCGGCACCATTTTCGATAACATTCGATGCGTTGATAACTTCAGTATGTAAGGACTCGATTAATTGACTAATATTGTCAGTAGATTCTTGTGTTTTTGATGCTAATGAACGTACTTCATCAGCGACGACTGCAAAGCCTCGACCTTGATCGCCTGCACGTGCGGCTTCAATTGCAGCATTAAGGGCTAACAAATTAGTTTGATCCGCAATAGCACGGATAACTTCAACAATAGAACTGATGTTATCGCTACTTTGCGATACTTTAGTTACTGCATCACGCGCTTGAAGTGATTCTTTAGACATTGTTGATACGTAATCCATCGCGGTCGTTAAATTCGTTCGACTTGTCTTAACATTCTCACTCATGGCGTCGGCTTCACTAGCTGTGTCTTCTGAGGCTCTTGCCACTTCAAGCGCTGTAGAGCTCATTTCGTTCATGGCTGTAACAACATTTTCGATTTCAATATATTGACCATTCACACTATCGCGAATACTCTGAGAGATCCGGGCTGTTTCTTCACTCTCTCGTTGCGTTTTTGCGGTTAGTTCTTTTAATTCATCAATAAGCGCTTTAAGTTTTTCCAAAAAGCGATTGAACCAGCCAGCTAATCCAATTAATTCTGCGTGAGACTCAACAACCATCGATTTCGTCAAATCACCATCTTCACTGGCAAGGTTTTCCATTCGATCTTTAAAGATGTTTATCGGGCTTACGATGCTTCGTGTTAAGAACCAAATGGCAACAATAGCAATAACAGCTGTAATAAAACCAATTAATAACTGCAATGAGTGAAGTGATTGAGCGTTATCACTCATTGTATCGTCTAGTTGATAAACACGGGCAAATGCATCGCTTTTAGCAACTTCAATAATAATTGACCACTGGCTATTTGAGACTGGAATGTCAATCGACTGAGCAACAGTGATCGTATTAGCATCTTCCAGATATCCGTTTCCGCGGTGAAGATTTTGCAATTGATTAGCACGCGAACCAGTGACAGCTTCGCTAAATGGGCGCCCTAACTTCTTGTAGTGGCTGGAAGCTACAATAAAGCCTTTCTGACTTAACAAGGTTACCTTAGCATTGCCTTGATAGAGTTGTTTGGATAACTCACCAATAAACCGTTGAAAGATTGGTAAGTTTAAATCAGCTCCAACAAGACCAACAAAACGTCCTTCTCGAATTACAGGAACGGTTAACGACGTCATTAGTTCTTTATTACCGGGAGAGATTTCATAAAGATAGGGTTCCATTAAACAAGGTTTACGATTCTCCTTCGCACACAAGAACCACTCGGCCGCACGTACCCCAAATTCATTAAGGGTCGTATCATACTTATCATTTGCGTCCTCAATTTCACTTTGAACAATAGCGCCGTTTGCCTCGCGAACAAAATAAACCTCAAATGAACCGGCACCTTTAACACTGTGCATGCTGTTAAGATGTTGCTCGTCAAAGCTATCAAAACCGTTTGCCTCAAATTGCGCATAAAAAGATGATAATTGCTTATTGTGTTTTAGCGTATCACTTACCGCTTTTTTTGCTAAATCACGATTGATATCGTTTGGACCCGTGTCATTTAGAAGCGCAACGAACGAATAAGGGACCCGGTATGCTTCATTAATAAAGCCGGCAATACGCTCACCATATTGCGACGCCTGCGCATTGAGTTTGATTTTTATTTCTTCATTTAGTGCTTGTTTAACTTCCTGAGCTATAGCGTCATTGCTATTACTTTGAGCAACCCAAACGCTCACTGATAACGACAGGACAGTGAAAAGAAATAAACCAATAGACATCCACAATAGCTTCGAACTAATTGAGTATTTTTTCATATCTTCCTCGATGAAAGTGTTGATAAGTGCATAAAATGCACTTATTTAAAAATGAATAAAAATCTTAAGTGGATATATTATAACGAAGTAACGCATTGACCATTTGACCTCAGCACACGGGATGGCACGAATGTGCGCTGCGTCCTATCAATCTTTCCTAATGAATGTTTTTTTACAAGGTACATCACCTTTTATAAACTACTAACAACTAACAATTTATTGCACAAAGAGCCGATTAAATCAACTACACCTCCCTGACCAAATAATCGTATCGCATAATTATGCATCTTTAATCATTATTAATCAGGAAGCTCAAAAAACGCTAACTTAATACACAAGTATGCCCTTCCACCCAGTATTGATGATTAAAACTATCGCCAACCTTCTTCGACTGTCCGCTTAGGGCGCCTTCTACCATCGCAAGCTTTGGTGCGTTTTCTTGTGCAAGTTGATTAGCGATATATTTGGCAGTGGCACCTTTTAACTTCACTTCAGTATGAATTGTCTTATCATCTAGATTCGATACATCTAACTCCAACGTTAATAAATCTATACCATTGATGGTTTGCACAAGTTCTGAATGCTTAACAACGGTACCAACAAGATGGGCTTGATTCCAATTGATGGCTGTGGATTTTGGTATTAACTTAACCTGCTGCGCTTGAAGTGTGTCTTTACCGGTCGTCGCTTGACTTTGCAGCTGTCTGATTTGAGCACGTACGTAAATACCTTGCCCTGCACTCGCATTAGCGACAGCGTTTTCTGCGTCGTTTCCTAAAAGAGTGACGCTAAAGTAATTACTATGTTCTTGCCAACTACCCTGGCTATCTCTCCATTTTCGTTTAGTAATAACTTCCAAAGGCAACATCGCGGTACCATCAGCAAAGTAGCGAATTTGATTGTGCTTACTAACGATATTTCCTAATAACACAATGTGGTTGTCATGAAGATTCACTGGATACTCCAACGATTATAATTACTACAATTATAATATAAAAATCAGTTTGTTATAAATTTAAATTGTGAAAATTTGAAAATACACCTATCCTTACACCGCAAACAAAATTACTCACAGGAATTAACATGACCAAAAATGGAATTATCGGCCTTTCAGCAGGAGCAATTATCGTGCTTGGCGGTCTCACTTTTTACACTCATTCAGCATTCTCAAGCCAAATCGAACAAGCAATCGCTCAAAACAGCAATGATAAATATACATTATCAATCGAATCTAAAGAAGACGGTTTACTGAGCAGCAAAGTTCAATACAAACTCACGCTCGATAAAAACGTTGCAGCGCAAATGGGCACAAGTTTACCAGCCGATGTAGAATTCTACGTTAACCATGATTACTCAAGCTTGCCATTGCTAGTCGATAGTAAATTTACATTAGACTTTACTCAAGGCGCAGGCAAGACGTTTATCGATGCATTTAAATCAGCTAACATTGAGCACAGTGCTACATTACGTACCAATTTACTGACACAGTCGAACGCGTTAGATATTCACGTGTTGCCAGCTGTATTAGAAGACCATGCACAAAATGTCGTTACCATTGGTAATTTGAAAGCGAGTTTTGATGGCGACCTTGCTTTTAGCAAAGGCGATTTTGCTTTTGCATTTAGCGAAATGGTTGCACAGATGAAACAAGGCGCGCGTTTCCAAATGAAAAGCCTGACGAGCGCAGGAAAAATTGACTCACAAAGCGGCCTTACCTTCACGAGAAATTCTGTAAGCGCGCTAGAAGAAGCGAGTTTTAATAATGAAGCAGTACTGGAGAGTTGGTCAGTGAACCACTTAACAGCAATATCATCATCTAAGGGTTTTGATACTGATGTGATTTCGGGCGAAACAAAGCTTGCTGTACAATCTGTCAAAGTGAAGAACACACTACTCGATTATTTGGTAACCGATACTGAACTCGATTTAATGGTTCAAAACCTTGATAAAGCAAGCTTTATAGAATTGAATAGAATATCTAGCTCAGCCCCGCAGTTGCCAGAAATATTGGCCTCAACTGAAGGCATCATTAACCGTGGTTTTGATGGTAAGATTACCAAGTTAAAAACGACAGTGAACGATGTTGCACTTGACTCATCAGGAACTTTTGAATTTCCGGCTTACGCGGGCGAGATGAATCAGCAAATGATCATGATGCATGCCCTTCAAAAATTCAGTCTCGACTACACAGCAAACCTATCAAATAATTATGCTGAAGTATTTCCACAATATGCACCGATGATTGATGGTTTAACCGCTCAAGGCTTTGCAGCCAAAGATCAAGACGGCAATGTAAGCACGACTATTAAAATTAAGGATATGGCGATCACTGCAAATGACAAGCGTATTCGCTAATTGATCTACAATTATACAATCAAGTTAAAAAGTGGGCGCCAAACGAGGCGCCGATTTTTATGATTAACAGTCAGTCACTGTCCAATCAATGGTTTCCGTTGCCTTTAATGGCACGACTATATCACTGCCAAGTGGCAATGTGTCTGGTACCGTCCACGACGATTTTTCTAAGGTAATCGTGTCTTGATTGCGGGCAATACCGTAGAAGTCAGGGCCAAAGTGAGAAGCAAAGCCTTCTAATTTTTCCAGCGCATTTTCTTTATCAAATACTTCAGCGTATAACTCAATTGCTGCGAATGCCGTGTAAGCGCCCGCACAACCACATGCATTCTCTTTATTGTCTTTAGTATGTGGCGCCGAATCTGTTCCAAGGAAGAATTTCGGGCTACCGCTTATTGCGGCCTCAATTAACGCTTGTTGATGAGTATTGCGTTTCAAAATTGGAAGACAGTAATAATGTGGCTTAATGCCGCCCACTAACATGTGGTTTCGGTTATACAATAAGTGATGAGCTGTTATCGTTGCGCCAACATTTGCTGGAGCTGACATGACAAAATCAACGGCTTGTTTTGTTGTGATGTGTTCCATGACCACTTTCAATGAAGGAAAATCACGGACTACATTAGATAAAATTTTGCTGATGAATATTGCTTCACGGTCGAATATATCAATGTCATTATCAGTCACTTCACCATGGACAAGTAGTGGCATGCCAAGTTCGCTCATCATCTTAAGCACTGGATAGATATTTTTAACATCAGTAACGCCTGATGCTGAATTCGTTGTTGCACCTGCTGGGTAGAGTTTCGCCGCGTATATTTTCCCACTCTCAAAGGCTAGCTTCATTTCCTGCGGCGAAGTTGAATCGGTGAGATAAATAACCATCAAGGGTTCAAAGTTACTACCCGTAGGCTTATTAGCAATGATTCGTTCACGATAACTTAATGCTTGTTCAGTGGTCGTTACTGGCGGCACTAAATTAGGCATAATAATCGCGCGTCCCATGTATTTAGCGCTATCAGGAACAGTTGTTGCTAATGCTTCTTCATCTCTTACGTGTAAATGCCAATCGTCGGGACGTGTAATGGTAATTTTAGTCATAAAGAAGCTCACTTATAGTCATTATTAAATTGGCGCATAGTTTAGAGATTAGTCACTATCAAGTAAAGGTATAGCACTGACTGAGCGATAAATTAATCAGTTATTCATTGATTACGATCTTTGTCGCGCACTTCATTAGGTTTTGGTTTAGAATAGCGCCAACAATATGGCTAATTCAGCCACAAATTTTAGGAAATTATACTATGGCTAAGACGTCAGCAATTGATAGCGACTTACTAATCGGTTTCGCATTAGATCTCTTTGAAGAGCACGCTGGAGACAATTTAGATGAGCCAGATCTTAATTATTATCTTGAACAATGTGATTCAGCTGCTGCTGTTGAACTCGTCAGTGCGTTCAATGATTGGCAAGAAGTCGCGGACTTAACGCAAGACCAATTAGATAATGATTATATTGAAGTACGGATCGGTTTGATGGAAGACGATGAATTTGATCTTATCTATGCTCGCGTTCTTTTAAGAGCAAATCAGAAACAATTAGACGAGTTCAGCCAAATAAAGTGGAAGCGTTAACGTTTTAAATGCAATAAAAAAGCCGACTTGATGTCGGCTTTTTCGTGCATAGGTAATACCTATTCAGGCAACACCGCGTTGTGATAAACATTTTGAACGTCGTCACAATCATCCAGCATCGTTTGGAATTTTTCAAAATCAGCTAAATCATCAGGACCAATTTCTGACTCGGTTTGTGAAACAAACGTTATCTCTTCAACTTCAAATTCTAATTCACTGTCCATGTCATTCAAGGCACTTTTTACTTTAAAAAACTCAGTGTGAGGCGCAAAAACAGTGATCTTACCATCTTCATTTTCGATATCAGTTACATCAACATCAGCCTCTAACAGCGCTTCATACGCCGCATCTTCATCACTACCTTCGTATCTAAAGATAGCTAGGTGATCAAACATGTGAGCAACGGTACCCGTACTGCCAATTTTCGCATGTGATTTAACGAAACAATTACGGACTTCTGTGTACGTACGCTTATTGTTATCTGTTAGACAATCAACAATAACCATACATCCACCAGGACCAAAACCTTCGTAACGCGCAGTTTCATAATTTTCACCACCACCACCGGTTGCCTTTTCAATTGCACGGTCTATTACATGAGTAGGGACTTGGTCTTTTTTGGCTTTTTCGATCAATCGCTTTAAAGAGATGTTGGTATCTGGGTCCGACCCGCCATTTTTCGCACTAACGTAAATTTCTTTACCGTAACGAGAGTAAACTCGAACCTTAGCACCTTGGGTTTTTGCCATCGATGCTTTTCTGTTTTCAAAACTACGACCCATTATTGTTCTCTTTATTTAATTAAAAAATTATGCTCCGATTCTAACAGAGTTTCGGAGCAAGAAGCTAGCAACGGAATCCTGCTCGTTGCTTTAATAAACAACTAGTTTGTTAATCAAATCGGCGTCGAAGCAGACCCACAATTGCCAAGGCAATAAACACAAAACCGATCTTACCACCGGAGGAACCTTCGTCTTGAACGGATGATATGTTCGATGTCCCAGATACGGTCACTTGTTTGGTCACTTTATTAGCTGTTCTGGTTGCGTCATTTACATTGAGCGTGACATTATAAGTTCCACTATTTGCATAAACGTGATTTGGCGATTGCTCAGTAGATGACTGCCCATCACCAAAATCCCAATTTACGACGACATCACCGGAAGGGTTGTTAATTTGACTTGCAAAAGTAACTACCTGACTCGCAGCCGTATAAGTAAAGTCAGTGCTTAACGCACTTTTAATCGTAACATTCAGTTCTTTCGTTACTTCTTGGCCAATCGCATCCGTCACATTAAGAACGACGTCGTATTCACCGATACTGGTATACACATGATTTAACGTCGCTTGACTGGATGTATTGCCGTCGCCAAGGTTCCATTGATATGTAAATGGCGCTATTCCACCTGACACCGTGCTGGTGACACTCACCATAAATATATTTGAACTGTCTTGTTCAAGTGATGCGTCAAGTATTAACTGTTCACCAACCGTTACCAATTGCTTTGCCTCAAACGTCACACCAGAGGTATCTTCAATCGTTAAAGAAACATTATACTGCCCCCCTATTTGATATTGATGCCTTGGTGCAGCCAATAATGAAGTATGGCCGTCACCGAATTCCCAACTAGTCTTGACAACGGCGTAACTTGAAACAGCCTGGTGACTGAAACTAACATCACGTCCAACTCTTTGTGCAGCAATCTCGGTGGACAGTTCAATCGCCGTTCTACTCAAAGATATGGTTGCATTACGGCTTGTTGCATCTTGCGCCGTGACCGAGAAGTCTATCCCCCACAATGGTAATTTCGTCCCATTTTGGGGCTGTTCAGGCGCACTATAGTCATCAGCATCACTAAAATGGCTATTTGCTGTTAAATGCTCGTCACCTTGGAGCGGTGTTTGTGGAAAGATGCTAAATGCTGCATCGCGTATTTGGCGCTCAGTATTACCAAAACTTAAACGATGTTGATCTGCATCAACCACTGCAATAAACCCTTGGCCAGGATGCTCACTGGAATTATTATTGGTAAATGCATCATTTCGATACCACAACAATATACCTGGATCGTAATTCTCTCCAACCAATCCAGCATCAAGTTTTTCACTCGATCGTAGCTGTATATAATAGTATTCGGGAGCAGCGTCTTTATATTCTGAGATTCGTTTGAACGAAGAAAAACCGTTGATATCAGTGAGTTCGACACTGGTTTCAAAATCATTAATCGCTTGTCGATCAGATCCGGTGATTAGATTAATGTCATCAACCGCAAGACCAAAACCGCCTACAGCGGGATCCGTCACGTACTCAATGGTTAGGGTAACCTGCTGCCCTTGCCATGAACTAAGATTAAAAATCAAATTTGTCCATGGCGAGTCAGTCAACTTACCCGTCAAAAGGTGCGCTACATCTGAGATATTGGTAGACGATGGTACGGTAAAGTCATTACTCAACGGATTGCCATTAATTAAGAACCTTGCATAATCGTATCCTTCTTCAATATCCCAACGTGCCCACAATGAAAGTTGAGCGTTAGGTGCATCTGGAATAGTTAGTATGAAATCTTGGCGAAAGTGTGTCTCGTCTTGGTGGTCTGCAAGTAATTGAAACTCACCTTGCTGTGCTTTTCCAAATAGCTCTTTATGGGATGGCAACGTAATCTTTGCCTGATTGATTTTGTCATCATGATCGCTTGCTTGCGTTAGCGCAATTTGAATACCCGCTGTGTTAAGCGTATTAGCATTGATATCTTGTTGATTAAGCCAATTGCCATCGAATTTTTGTTGCAATAAGTCTCTTGCCAAAGGGCTAAAGGACGTCGGTTGTGTGCCACGACGTTCACCGAGCCAACTCCCGCCAGACATAATGGACCAATATCCCACCGGTGAACCAACTAAGGTTGACTTAAGATCATATTCGTCATCTAGTCCTAAATCATGACCAAACTCATGGGCAATTACACCAGAACCAGAATCTATTGGCACAATCGTATAGTTCTTAACCTTAATATTACTGCCCGTGATATTTGCTTCGTTTTCACTCACCGAAAAGCGATGCGACCAAATTGCATTGGTGCCTAGTACTCCACCACCTGCTTCTTCACCAACACTAGAATGTACAATTAACACATGGTCAATATAGCCATCTGGTTCTTCAGTAATACCATCGTTATCTATATCTTGCGGATCCTTCTTATCAAAATCGTCAAGATTCACGTTGCCGTTAGCGACAGCGGCTTCAATGGCTTCAACAACCAATGCTTCAGCATTACTATCGGATCCACCGTCGCCATTACCACCGTAGAAAGCAGCTGATTGTTTCGAACGGTACCAACCAAATGCTTGTCCATTGAAATTAAATGTGTCTCCAGATTCAAGACTATAATATTGATTCACAGACATTAACGTTTCATTGTCTGGGCCTTTAAACCCATTGGATGAAAACAACAGATCCTGATAATGCGCTAATGAATAATCACTATAAAACAAATCAGTGTCATTGCTTGAGAGCCCGTTGTTGGCATAAGTGAGATTAGGAAAATCAATTAACACAGCAAGAACGTTAACATCTGTGGCTTGTTTTACAGTCGCCGCTGAGTACTGCTGTTTAAACTTTGTCGCTGTTTCCGTGATCCGATAATTTTGTGGTAATTTCTTGTGCCGCTTGTCTTGTGCACGATAACGCTGAATATACGCGCTAATCTTTTCTTGTATTTCGGCATCACTATCTTCTGGGGTAATCTCGCCGCGTTTTTTGAGCCAATATGCAATTTTTGACTCGCTTATTAATGCTTCATCAATGACACCCTTTGTATGGCGTGCTGCTAAAGCGACTGAGGAAAAAGCCATCATACTGGCCACGAATGATGCGACTACTTTTTGCATGGCATACCTCTATCGTTTTTTTGCTGAATATACGCATCTAATTTTTTATACTGCGTGTTTTTAGAATCACTTGCTTTGATATCACCCGATTTTATCAACATTGCAATGAGCTTGTCGCGGTCAATAATAGGAGGTGAAAGCTGGCAAGGTTTAACTTTGACTGACGATTTATCCATTGTCTCACTTGCTTGTGGCGATGAATGGTCAACACTTTCACATCCAACAATCATTAGTAAAGAAACAAAAACAACGTTACATTTTATCATTAGTACCTTATTCAATTATTGCACTTCTATCGGTCTACTATAGCGCAACAGCACTAAATTTATTATTGAATTTAATGATTTATTTAGCCCCTCTCTTTGTATACAATATAAATTAATCATACTAAACATTAAGGCATGCTATGAACAATGGTATCGGCGGTTCGTCAATTAAAGACGCGCTCTCAGCACTTTCGAACATGACAACAGGTTTCGACGCGCCATCACAAGATGAATACATTCAGCGGATCAACCGCGCATCTGAGCTTATGAAAATCAATGATATAGATGCTATCTATCTCAATGCCGGTACTAATTTGACGTATTTTACGGGGACTCCTTGGTATGCGTCTGAACGATTAGTAGGGGCATTACTAACCAACGAAGGAAAGCTCACCTACATAGCACCATGGTTTGAAGAGAGCACTCTAAGCGAATTTATGACAATCAAAGCTCCCGTTGCTACATGGCATGAGCATGAATCTCCTTATAACGTCGTAGTAAATTTGGCCATAACCAATGGAATCAACCGACTTGCGATTGATGAATCAACGGCTTTCTTTATTGTCGACGGTATAAAAGAAAATGCGCTAAATAATAAGCATTCGTTAGAGCTAATAAACAGCAAATCAATTACCGCTGGCTGTCGAATGCAAAAATCTGATACTGAATTGCGATTAATGCAACAAGCCAAAGACATGACGATGGAGGTTCATAAAGCAGCAGCGAGTATCCTAGTACCGGGCATAACGACGACACAAGTCACTGAATTTATCAATCAAGCACACCAAGCCGTGGGTGCGAAAGGTTCATCATTTTGTATTGTGCTATTTGGTGAAGCTACAGCCTACCCTCATGGCGTTAAAGAACCACAGACGTTACAACAGGGAGACATGGTTTTAATTGACACCGGCTGTCTACTTCATGGTTATAACTCCGATATCACACGAAGTTATGTTTTTGGCGAAGCGAGTGCAAAACAACGTGCAACATGGCAACATGAAAAAGACGCGCAGCTTGCTGGCTTTAACGCGGCACAAATTGGCGTTGCTTGTGAACAAGTCGATATCGCAGCCCGCAATTATCTTACCGAACAAGGTTATGGGCCTGATTATAATGTACCCGGTTTACCCCATAGAACGGGTCACGGTTGTGGATTAGATATTCATGAATGGCCTTATTTAGTGCGCGGTGATAAAACATTATTGGCACCTGGCATGTGTTTCTCAAACGAACCGATGATCTGTATATATGGTGAATTTGGCGTGCGATTAGAAGATCATTTTTACATGACAGAGTCAGGCCCTAAATGGTTTACTGAGCCAGCCTATGCTATTGATGATCCATTTGGATCAACCGCTATCTAGTTTGCAGTTGTCATGTTAATAAGGGGTTATTTGGCTCCTTATTTATATTTCCTCTCTTCAATACCAGTGACTTACGATATAATTAGTTCACCTTTATTTTAGTAGACTAAGTTTTTCTCATGAGTCAATCAGTTGCGTTAATTACCGGTGCTGCAAAACGGTTAGGTGCAAACACCGCAGTTCGCTTGCATCAGCAAGGTTATACCGTAGTTATTCACTGTAACCATTCGATTGAACAAGCAAATAAACTCGCACTTGACTTAAATCAACTAAGAGATAATAGTGCATTTGTGGTGCAGGCCGATTTAAGCGATATTGCAAAGATTGACGCGTTAGGTAAATATATTGCAAAAGAGTTTTCACGCCTCGATGTACTCATTAACAATGCGTCTTCATTTTATCCTACTCCGCTTTCCACACTTACGTCTGAGCAATATCACGATCTCATTGCGACAAACATGACAGCACCGCTCTTTCTTACTAAAGCCTGCGCGCCATTATTGAAGATCGCTAACGGCGTTGTCATTAATATGTGCGATATACATGCAACACGCCCTCTGGAACAACATAGCGCCTACTGCATGGCAAAAGCCGGACAACAAATGATGACTTACGCACTCGCCAACGAATTAGCACCTGATATTCGAGTCAATGGCGTGGCACCTGGTGCAATTGAGTGGCCAAATAGTGGCATTGATGGCGAAGCAATCGAAGAGGTGTTAAAATCAATTCCGTTACAAAGAAAAGGTCACATGAACGACATCGCTCAAGCGATTGAATATTTGATTTCTGCGCCTTACGTGACTGGACAGATCCTAACCATTGATGGCGGGCGCCAACAGGTAGCATCGAAAGGTGCTTAATGAGGTATCGTTATGTCTATAAATGGTATTACAGAGAAAACTATCACCTGCCCCCATTGCGGTCATCATACTCATGTCGAAATAGATCCCAGTAACGGCGATCAAAATTACTACGATGAGTGTACTAATTGCTGTCAAGAGCTTCATCTAACAACCCATGTCGATGAAGCAAATGAAACACTTGATGTAACCATCGACGCCGATGATGAGCAGTTTTATTAACGATTTCCCTGTTGTGCCATTACTCGTTCGACAGTATCTACAATCGCCTGAGTTTGGCTATCAATCTCAATATTGTACGCACTGTTTAGTGGTTTACTGTCAAGCGTCGTTAATGAACGCGTTTCAGGAATAAGATACACCTCGAACCAATCGCCACCGACCTCTCCTATGGTGAGGCTGGCACCGTCAATGGCCGCAAAACCTTTCGGCAAAATGTATTTCATCCAGCGAGGATCGCAAGAAAAACGCAATCGTGAATTGGTCGGCGTGGCTTCGCGTTCAATCAACGTTGCAGTCATCGCAATATGTCCAGATAGGATGTGGCCGCCAACTTCATCACCAAATCGCATGGCACGTTCGATATTTAGAATATCATCAACAGCGCACTGTGAAAGATTAGTAATCTGCAATGTCTCATCCATTACGTCAAAATACACTATCTCATCATCTTGATGGGCAACGGTTAAACAAACACCATTATGGGCAACGCTTGCGCCGTGCTTTAAATGCTCTGTTAGTGAACCAGTAAACCGCATGCCAAAACGCCACAATTTATCTTGTTTATCAATAGAGGCGATGGGTGCCATTGCTTGAATAATGCCAGTAAACATAGGTTATATCTCGTGGTTTAAAATCATTGTATGACAATTTACAGTATCTTTAAGAATAGTCATCAAGAAAGCTGACAATAATAAGGGTTTGTATATTCCCTGTTCAATCACACACTTAAAGCGAAAAATTCCTTGCCAATATTTGGAGGCGGCTATATGATAGCGCTCGTTAACACGTAATTGTTTTGACGCGCGATTAGCTCAGTTGGTAGAGCGCTAGCTCGACATGCTAGATGTCACAAGTTCAAGTCTTGTATCGCGCACCACTCTTTCCCAATCTATTAATTTTATCTAACTACGTCCTTGTAGTTTTTGTCATCTATCTTTATTTTATAGCGATGCGGCCATTAAATGAGTGGCTCAATGTGGTACCGTCAACATATTCAAGTTCACTGCCTACCGGTACGCCATGAGCAATTCTGCTGGCTTGAATGTCGTAGTCGTTACAAATATCCGCAACATAATGTGCCGTTGCCTCGCCTTCCACTGTTGGATTCGTTGCCAAAATAACTTCACTAAAGTCACCCGATTCAATAAGTGTTTCGAATTTGTCCAATCCAATGTCGTCAGGTCCAATACCATCAAGTGGAGAAAGGTGCCCCATTAATACAAAATATCGCCCGTAGTAATATCCTGTCTGTTCAAACGCAATCACGTCAGCGGGCGTTTCGACGACACAAAGTTGTTTGCTTTCTAAGCGCTTTGGATTTAAACATAGGTGACAGGTATCTTGCTCGGTTAGCGTGCGACAAACATCGCAGTGCTTAACATGAGACATGGCATTGTCGAGCGCTTTCGCTAATGTCAATCCGCCTTGTCTATTGCGCTCTAATAACTGAAAGGCCATACGCTGCGCTGATTTAGGCCCAACGCCAGGCAAACAGGTTAAACCTTCAATGAGATCGGTAATATAAGGACTAAACTTCATAGTGATTCTTATTTATTAATAGTATTTTTTTCAGCGGAAAAAAAAGCGCTATCTAGCGCTTTTTGTTTGCAATCAGCAATTAAAATGGCATTTTCATGCCAGGTGGTAATTGCATACCGCCAGTAACTGATGCCATCTTATCTTTGTTAGTTTCTTCAACGCGGCGCGCCGCATCATTAATTGCTGCAGCAATTAAATCTTCTAGCATTTCTTTGTCATCTTCCATTAGATCTGGGTCGATTTGCACACGACGAACATTATGGTTGCCCGTCATAGTAATTTTTACTAATCCAGCACCTGACTCGCCCGTTACTTCCATATTAGCAATTTCAGCTTGTGCTTTTGCCATATCGTCTTGCATCTTTTGGGCTTGCTTCATTAAGTTGCCCATTCCGCCTTTTCCAAACATAACTTCTCTCTTTTCTTTTGGGTACGACCTACGTTGTCGCACAATTCTAATATTTTACCCAGTCTTAGCTCAGGCACAAGTGATATATGGTGCCAATCTAGAAATTTTCAAGGGTTAACTTATTGCCTTCAATGTTCGGTACTTGATGCTCTCATCTACCAAGTTGGCATCAAACTGTTCTATAAAGTGCAATACACCGTCGTCAGCTTTTATACGATCAGCTGCTATTGATAATCGCTCTCGATGTAAATCCTGAGCGATTTGATATGGCGTTTGAATGCCATTGTCACCAATCTCAACACTAAGTTCAATAGGAACATCTAGGAGCAGCGTTAACTTCTTCTTTAATGCGTCGACGGCTGTATCTGCATTCAGATGGCGATGCTCATTGGCTAATAACAAACTAATGGCATTGCCTTGACGTTCGTAAACTGAATGAATTGCTAGTTGCCGTAGTCGACCACCTAAGACCATTTCTTCTATCATCACCGTCCATGGGTCGTCTGAATTAGGTGCTAAGAGCAGCGCGGGATCTTCTATCAACGCAACAGGCGCTTCGTTAGTTGGACTGCTATCGAGGGGGAGCTCTTTAGTCTTAGCGACTAAACTACTCGAATCTACGACAGGTAAAGAACTAATCTTTTCTTCTATAACATCGCTAACAGCGCTTGGTAAATGACCACCACGTTGGCTAACAACGTTATCATTTACCGCTTGAGGCTTTTTTCCAGTGTCTTCCTCCGTATCAACGCGCTTGGATTTCAAATCATTTTTGGCTTTCAAAAATGCGTTGATATCGCCGGCATTAAACGTTGTGATACTACTCGGTGAAGGTGTTGGTGACGACGAGGGAGCTGCCGTCTCTAGAACATTGGTTTGATTAATATCAACGGGCTCATAATATTCGGGCTCTTCATGAGCCATGGCCATTGACATATTCATCATTTCTTCATCAGAAAACTGACTCGGCTGTACCTTTGTCGTTGTCTCTTGTTTTTGAACATTAGCAACTTGTTGAGTATGTTCGATTGGCTCCACTAGCTCGTCATTTGGTTTTTCAAGAACGTTTTGTCCACTATTTGCATCAACTAACGCAATTTCAGCGGCTGGCACGTTTACAGTTGACGCAGCGTCAACCGGATCAAGAGGCGTTGATTGCTTGCCACTTCCTAGTTTTTCTTCAACCTTATCGATGGCAGCTGGCGATCCTTGTTTTTCACTACCTTGAGCATTGCTTTTTTGTTCTTTCAATGCAGCACGTACTTGGGCTAGCCCTGCTGGCCCCTGACTGTTGCGTTGTGTTTGTGCCTGCGCGATTAATGAATCTTGTTCCTGAGCGAGAACAGCAGCGACGTCGTCATCGCTTTCAACGATCTGTGGCGATTGCTGCCTATGAGCATCGCCCGTTGGCATAAATGCTATAAGTCGCAACAGCACCATCTCAAAACCACTTTGCGGATCGTTAGCCAGTGGTAGCTCTTTACGTCCCTGAATCAAGACACTATAAAATAACTGTAACAATTCGGCATCAAATTTTGCTAACTCAATCACAGCGCGTGGCTGGTCGGCTAAACGAGCACTATTTTTGACAAGCTTTGCCATCGTTGCAAAATGAACACTGTCGATCATTTGGCCAAGCAGCGCGTCAAAATTAGGACTAAGCTGCGCAATTTCATCGCTATAACTAAACAACGCTTCACTTTGGCCTTGCAATGCAAACGCTAGGAGTTTAGCGCTATGATCAACATCGATTGTGCCGAGCATTTCTCCGACAACATCTTTATTTAATGTGCCACTACCATGGGAAATTGCTTGATCGGTTAAGCTAAGCGCGTCTCGCATACTCCCTTTTGCACTTTGGCTAAGTAAACTTAACGCCCCCTCATCAAAAGCAACATTTTCGGACGTCAAAATCGTATTTAACTGACCAGCAATCTGACGAGGGCTTAACGCTTTAAGGTTAAATTGCAAACAACGCGATAAAATGGTCACCGGTAATTTTTGAGTTTCTGTTGTAGCAAACAAAAACTTCACGTGCTCTGGTGGCTCTTCAAGTGTCTTTAATAGCGCATTGAAACTGCTACGCGATAGCATATGTACTTCATCAATGAGGTATATTTTGTAGCGAGCACGTGTTGGTTTATACTGCACATTATCGAGAATTTCACGCGTGTCTTCGACCTTTGTTCGGGAGGCCGCATCAATCTCAATTAAATCAATAAAACGTCCTTGCTCGATTTGCTGACAACTTTCACATTCGCCACAAGGCGTTGCTGAAACGCCTAGTTCACAATTGAAACACTTTGCCAATAAGCGTGCAATTGAGGTCTTGCCAACACCACGAGTACCGCTAAATAAATAGGCATGATGCAATCGCTGCTGTTCAAGCGCATTAACTAACGCTTGTAAAACATGCTGCTGACCAACCACCTCATCAAATCGACTTGGTCGCCACTTTCGTGCTAATACTTGATATGACATAGTGTTCTCAATTCGTGATCTCTATTCGTGATTGCAATTGACTCAATAAATGCTTTTATTCGCCTTCAAACGACACAAGCGTAGTGATGGTAACATCTAACGATGATAGACGTGATTCACCGCCTAAATCTGGCAATGAAATAACAAATGCAGCATCTGTCACTTCTGCGCCTATTTGTTGAATTAATTTGATTGTCGCTTCAACCGTGCCACCCGTCGCTAATAGATCATCAACAATTAAAACTTTGTCGTCACTCGCTAACGCGTCTTCATGTATTTGCAGTGTATCCGTACCATATTCAAGCGTATAGTCTTGCGAAATAGTTTTACGCGGGAGTTTCCCCGGTTTACGAGCAGGTACGAAACCAATGCCTAACGCTAATGCCAGTGGCGCGCCGAAAATAAAACCGCGCGCTTCAGTACCAACGATCTTTGTGAATCCTTGGCCAGCGAATTTCTCTGCCAATAATTCAATAGTCAACGCAAATGCTTTTGGATCTTCAAGTAATGAAGTGACGTCGCGAAACATGATTCCTTCTTTAGGATAATCTGCTACCGCTTTAATGCTCGATTTTATATACTCAATAGATTGTTGATCCATGATACTCACTTTGATTGTTGCATGGCTAAGCCATAATAAATTTGTAATGATTATAGGGGAGTCAGTATTTGAAAGGAAGTGATGCCCCACAAAATCAGAAAGATTGTTAAGTAGGGCCACAAAACGTTGATTTAATTGTTGAAATTTAAACCAATTGTAAGGATTTACCCGTCGCTAGTAATGCGTGAGATTAGCGTATCTAACACATCATCTGCTTCGTCAGTTGGAATTTGGCAAGTTCCAGCAGCGTCATGACCGCCGCCGTTGTTTTCTAACATTAAATCACCCACGTTAGTTTTCGATGAACGATCAAAAATTGATTTTCCTGTGGCGAACACAATGTTTTGCTTTTTAAATCCCCACATTTGATGAATCGAAATATTGCATTGCGGGAAAAGTGCGTAAATGAGGAATCGATTACCTGCGTAGATCGTTTCTTCATTGCGAAGATCTAGCACAACTAGGTTTTTGTGCACTGTACTACAGCGCGCCACCTGCTCTTTAAATAAGCTTTGTTGCTCTTGATATAAGCTCACACGTTCTTGAACATCAGCCTGTTGCATTATCTCTTCAATCGAATTTGTCCGACACAAATCAATGAGTTCCATCATTAATTGATAATTTGAAATTCGAAATTCACGAAAACGGCCTAAACCAGTGCGCGCATCCATGATGAAATTCAGAAGATCCCAATCATGCGGATTAATCACCTCTTCCATATTAAACTGTGCAGAATCGCCCTTATCTACAGCTTCCATCATGCCGTCCCAAGACTCAGGGAATGAACGGTGACCACCATAGTATTGCCAAACAACACGTGCCGCCGATGGCGCATCTGCATCAATTACGTGGTTATTCAATCCCTGATCATTGCGTTTTGTTTCTGATAAATGATGGTCAAAAGCGATGTGGACCTGAGAAACATAAGGAAGGTTTGTCGAAATATCGTTGCTGGTTACTTCAATTTTCCCGTCTTGCATATCTTTAGGGTGCACAAACAAGATGTCATCCACTAGCCCTAAATGCTTTAGCAGTACTGCTGATACTAATCCATCAAAATCACTACGTGTTATTAAACGAAATTTACCTGAGGCCATGCAACCATTCTCCTTTACTACGTCGACTTATAAAACTTTCCAATGAGAGTCCATTATTACCTCATACAATCGTTTACAACAAGCAGTTTTTATTGCTCTTGGTAAGCTAAAAACAAAAAAGCCAATGAAAGATCATTGGCTTAATTATCAAAACGGATAATTGATTAGAACTTAAATACTGCAGATACCTGTAGATAGTCTGAGCTTACTTCTTCTGTAGCATCATCATCTTGCGTAAAGCGACCATATTCCATACCAACTGATAATTTGTTAGTTAGCGCTTTGAAATAGTTCACACCAAACTGGCTACGATTCTTGTTACTCAGATCAGTATCAACCGCTCCATAATAGATAGTTGAACGATCGCCTTCATTCCAAAAATGACGATAAGCAACAGTAAAGGCTGTTTGATCCTCATACTCACCATTGACTAACCCTTGCGAAGCAACCACGCCGACATAACGTCCGGTTTGTCCCATGTGGACTTGAAAACGTAAATCATCTTTACCGCCCGTCTTGATGCGGCCTGCAACTGAGTATCCAATACCTGTTTCGTTACTTACTTCAGAGTCAACCTTCTGTAATACTGCACCAACAGATACATTACCCCAGTCTCCTTTAAACGTATATTTACCCACGATATCTGGTACTTTGTCGTTTGCAGCGCTAGCCGCGTCACCGTGTATATCAGTACCCCAAGTTTCGGGGTTTTCTATCGACAATTGTAGCCCACCGTTGGTGTAACGGATCTGACCTTGACGGTTAAACACCAAGCCCATCGTCGCGCCAGCAAAGTCGACAGTCTCAGCAATTGCACTAGTATTCATAAACGTTGACCACGTTTGACCCATTAGCCATTTGTCATACTTAACAAATGCATGACGAATCCGCGGATGCGACGAATTAGAAATAATTTCGTTGCCACCACCGCCGTAAAAATCCATCTCGATGAATGCCATCACATCACCGTGAGTATATTTCGTATTAAAGCGCGTTTCTTTAGCATGAATCTTAAATTGGCTGCTATCAGCCACAGGAGTGCCTTGCCCGATCCAAAAATCACGATAACCTACTTCACCAGTCACATATCGAGCATCTGCTTTTAAATAGCCACCGAACTCTATTGAGTCTTTATCCGTTAGCTTGATTTTGTAACCTGCTTGCGCTGTTGTCGCAGCGGCCGCTAGTACAACGGTCATTGCTATTTTATTTAGTTTTAGTTTTTTTAATAACACGTTTTCATTCTCCTTGATTAGGTGTGATTAAATATCAAGCAAAGGCAATAGCTTGGAAATACGCAAAAAGTCGTAAGACCTTAGTCGCATATGGCTATTTGTAATAAGATTGTTAATTTCAAATGGTTATAAGCATCAAAAACAATGACTTAACATAAAGAAATTATAAATGGTTTTGCATGACTAAACAGCAGTTTACGCAAACGTAAGACTAATGGCTAATGAATTAAATTGAATTTTTTTAGAAGTGGTGGGCCATGAAGGATTCGAACCTTCGACAAATGGATTAAAAGTCCACTGCTCTACCAACTGAGCTAATGGCCCAAACGTTAGGTTACAAGTGAAGTGCTTTCCATCTCCCTTGCAACGGGCGCTAATAATACTGATTAATAATTTTAGCGCAACCTATATTTTTAACTTTTTTGTTTAATTGGTAACTTTTCGAACGACTCGACATTTTTTAGATTACAAAACCAACAATTGTGCTAAAAAATGTCTATAACACATCGCCAATCAACAAGTTTTTGGAATTAACGTAATCCCTTTAAACGTGTCTTAGCAATTTGAGCCGCTGATGAATCACCGTATTCTTTTACGGTTTGCTCATATAAAGCACGTGCTTTATCTAATGCATTTTCGTCTTGAGCAATTTTTGCCAATTTAACGAGCGCATCGCCGCGCTTAATCGATTCAGGAAATTGACTCACTAACGATTCAAATTGGGTTTTAGCTGCATCTTTATTACCTTTAGTAATATATAGCTGGCCTAACCAGTAATGAACATTAGCTAAGTAAGAAGAATCGGGGTAATCAGTTTGGTATTGCTTGAATTTTTCGATAGCCTCATCGAACTTTTTATCCTTGAGCGCAAGATTCAACGCAAATTCATAGGCACCACTTTCAGATAATGGGGTAGCAACAACTGAGTTAGTAGGGTCATCGATGACTACTTGCGGTGTCTGCGCTGCACTATTTACCTTAGTCAGTAGCTTATCTACTTCTTGATATAGCTCGCGTTGACGTTGCAAGATTTGATTCAAGCGATGTTCTTGAGTCTCGTTTAGGCCGCGAAGTTCATTCAATTCTTGTTGGAGGCTATCGATATGCTGTTGCATCTCGAGTTGTGTTTTGCCTTTTTGCACCAACATTTGCTCAAGTGCTGCAATACGTTGGTCTGGGGAAGAGGATAAGTCGACGACGTTGGCGGTTTGCGCTGCTGCGCTCCCCGCCATTAAGAGACCTAATGCAATTATATTTTTCATTAGTTCTTAATTTTTTAGTTGATTAGTATACTAATACTGCACGACGGTTTTTAGCAAAACCTGATTCAGTGCGGCTATTATCAAGTGGCTTTTCTTCACCGTAAGAAACCGTTTCGATTTGTGAAGCATTAACACCTAAACCTTCTAAGTAACGGCTAACAGCTTTAGCACGACGCTCACCTAGTGCGATATTGTACTCAGGCGTACCACGCTCATCAGCATGACCTTCTACTAATACTTTAACACTTGGGTTAGCACGTAAGTAAGCAGCGTGTGCATCTAGTAATGCAGAGAATTGGCTTGATACATTTGACGTATCAAAATCGAAGTAAACGATGTGCTCTTTGCGTAATTCTTGTAATGCTAAGCGTTGTTTTTCTTGTGGTGTCATCTCTTTAACCATACCACCAGTTTGAACGCCTGTATCAGTCGTTTGCTCTTGGTTAGTCTGGTTAGTTTCGTTAGCGTCGCTATCAGCTGTTGACGTTGAACCACATGCTGCAAGTGCAAACATTGGAATGGCTACAGCAATCCCCTTAACAATTTTATTTAAACGCATTATCCGTTCCTTTAGTTATTCAATTAGTTTTTCAAATTAATAAATATATGGTGACCATGCTGGTGCTTTAATTTCACCATCACGAACCGGTAATCTAGCCTTAAATCGGCCATCGATGGACACCAGTCCTAACACTTGTTGTCCACGATAAGTCGTACCATAAATAATCATACTGCCATTAGGTGCAATACTAGGCGACTCATCTAATCGTGTTTTAGTCAAAACTTGTAAACTGCTCGTTCGCAAATCTTGCTTGGCGATATGATACTTGCCTCGCGTGCGATTCACCATGACTAATTCATCATTTTTCGGTGAAATAGAGCCACCGAGATTCATTTCGCCGTCGAAAGTAACACGTCGAATACGTCTCGAGTCTAAATTTACTTGATAAATCTGTGGTTTACCACCTCTCTCCGAAGTAAATACTAAACTTTTTCCATCTGGCGACCAACTTGGCTCCGTATCAATAGCGCGATTTTTGGTAATTCGGGTAACAACTTTAGTCGCTAAATCTAAAGTATACAAATCTGGATTGCCATCTTTTGATAGCACCATTGCTAGTTTTTTACCGTCGGGAGAAAAACGCGGTGCGCTATTGATCCCCTTAAACCCACTCACTTTTTCACGTTTTTGGGTGTAAATGTCCTGAATAAAAATTTGTTGGCGTTTGTTTTCAAAAGAAGCATACGCAAGCTTGGTGCCGTCTGGCGACCAAGATGGTGACATCAAAGGCTCACGGGAACGAAGGATCTCAACTTCATTGTGACCATCAAAGTCACTTATCATTAGTCGATATTTATAGTCCAAACGTTCTCTGTTTACTAATACATAAGCAATTTTTGTTCTAAACGCCCCGCGCTCGCCAGTCAATTTCTCGTAAACGACGTCACTAATTCTGTGGGCATACTGTCTGAATTCTTTCGCTGAGATAACTGTTTCGCGAGAATCCAAAACATGGGCATTTGAACTCACTAACTGACCGTTTTGAAGTACTTGACCATTCGCCTTAGTCGCATTGGCACTTAATACATCAATCAATTCAAAACCGACCACATAACGGCCATCTTTAAACGGTTTGATAGTACCGACAACCATCGCCTCAATGCCGAGCGTTGCCCATTGTTCATAATTAACTTCACCATCAGTTGATGGTTGAGCTGGCATGGAAAATACAGCCGATGGATTAAAGCGTCCGCTAAACCGCAAGTCGTTCGCGACAACGTTGGCCAGCTCTTGAGGCTTAGGGCCGGTGCCTTGCCACTTAAAAGGAACAACAGCAATCGGACGAGCACTATTAACCCCTTCAGTAATTACAATATCGATAGCAGCTTGTGCTGGTTGCGTCATCACTAAGCCTGCAAGCAGGCAATATTTTACAATTGATTTCATTAATCGAACTCTGGTTGTACTGTTAAGTTAATTTCTTTTAGTTTTGCGTACACTTGCGGATCTTTCGACACGGGTAATGTATCGGCTTTACGAACCGCGGCGATAGCAGATTGACAAACAATCGCATCTCCCGATACCCGGTTCACTTGCGTCACAAAGCCTGATGAAGCAAGACGAATGTTAATAACACAGTCTTTGCCTTTCATACTTTGGTCGGTGACCCAGTGTCGTTTAATCGTCGCAGAAATTAAGCTAGTATATTTCTGAATCTCAGACATTACTTTCGCTTGACGCGCTTTAGTCAGCGCGGCCTGTTCAGCTTCAAGCTCTTTAGCTAATGCGTCTTCGCGTGCTTGTTGTTCTCGAGCCGCTTTTTCTTTCGCCAGTTTTTCTTTACGAATCCGCTCTGCTTTGGCTTTCGCTGCTTTTTCAGCGGCTATGCGTTTAGCTTTAGCGTCCGCAGCAACTTTTTCTTGGCGAATGCGCTCATCTTTAATGCGTTTTGCCTTTGCTGCTTCTACTTTTTGTTTCGCTTTGGCTTTCTTTATAGCATCATCGGATGCTTTCTTTTGTTTAGCGGCTTCATCACGTGCTTTTTTAGCGGCGCGGTCTGCTGCGCGTTTTTCCGCTTGTTTTTTCTTGCGTTGACGCTCTAACTCTTTAATGCGCTTTTGTTCATCTTTTAATTTCTTTTGACGTAATTGCTCAGCTTTCTTAGCATCAGCTTTTTCTTTCTTTAAACGGTCAACTTGCTTTTGAACATCGGCATTGTTTACCATCGCCGCTTGAACAATCGGTGTGTCGTTGGCCAGTGTTATTTCAAGCGTTGGTTTTTTTGGCGGCGTAATAATGGCACCAGCAACAAGACCTCCGACGAGAACGACATGCAAAGTCACTGAGGATAATGCCGCCTTTACAACGTTTGTTTCATTAGACATTACTACATTAACCTTCTATGGGATCCGTCATTAAACCAACCGACGGCGCGCCCGCACCTTGTAATGTCACCATCAGCTGTAAGATATGATCATAAGACACGGTTCTATCACCTTTCACCATGACAGGTGTGTCCGGGTTCAACTGTAAGTGCGCAGACACTAAAGTTGCCAGTTCCTGCTGTGTTAATTCTTCACGTGGGTTATCCCCCACCGTTAAATAATAGGTACCGTCCGCTTTTACCGATGCTATCAGTGGAACGCTTTTCTCTTCCGGCAACGCTTTAGCGGTTGCTTGCGGCAAATCTACTTTAACCCCTTGCACAACGACAGTGGCGGTGGCCATAAAGATAATGAGTAGCACTAACATAACATCAATGTAAGGCACGACATTGATATCTGAGTTTAAACGTCTTTTCTTACGTTGATACTGCATGACTACTGTCCTGCTTTGTCTGTGCTAGCGTAAGCTTCACGTTGTAAGATAGAAGAAAATTCTTCCATAAAGTTTGCGTAACTGTTTTCTAATTTATCAACGGTCGTTGAAAATTTGTTATAGGCTATTACAGCTGGGATTGCAGCAAATAACCCCATCGCCGTTGCGATAAGTGCTTCAGCAATACCAGGCGCAACCATTTGTAACGTTGCTTGTTGAACAGCGCCAAGTGCGATGAAGGAATTCATGATCCCCCATACCGTGCCAAATAAGCCTACGTATGGAGAGATTGAGCCAACTGTCGCTAAAAACGATAAATTATGTTCCAGACGGTCAATTTCACGTGATAACACGACACGCATAGCTCGGTGAGAACCAGCGATGATAGCATCAGGATTAGAAGCAGATGACTGACGTAGACGTGCAAACTCTTTAAAACCAGCGCTGAACATTTGTTCAACACCGCCATTGCTACTTGTACGTGCAGATAGTTCTTTATAGATTGACGATAGATCTGCACCACTCCAAAATTTGTCTTCAAATTTCTTTAGACTGGTCTTCGCACCATTGAGTAGTGCCCGACGTTGGAAAATTACCGTCCAAGAAACGATGGAGGCAAGTAATAATGCAAGCATTACAAGTTGGACTAAAAGACTAGCTTCTAAAAATAGATCAATAAACGATAACTCAGCTTGCACGCTGTAACTCCTCTAAAATAAGACTTGGGATGGCCGTTGGTTTCATTTGTTCCAACGCAACCGAGACAACTACGACCAACGCAGTACTCAACAGGTTCCCATCAATGGTGGTAATTTTTTGTTTAAAAACAATACTGGCACGTTTCAACTGCTCGATTTCAACGGTTACTATTAATTGATCGTTAAAACGCGCAGCGACTAAATAGTCAAGTTCACATTTTCGTACTACAAACGCTAATCCTTGATCAAGTAACGTATCCTGTTCGAAACCGAGGTCACGTAAGAATTCCGTTCGCGCTCTTTCGTAGAAATTAAGATAATTCGAATGATAAACGACACCACCGGCGTCGGTATCTTCATAATAGACTCGCACTGGAAACTCAAAAATCATAGGACAAACTATAAAACTAAAATTAACCGCTGAAACTACTATAGAAACAGCTCTGTATCAACATCCGAGACACTCAATCGACTAAAATAATTACAATGCGCCGAAATTCGTGTAAAACAGCAACATTCCCTTACAATTCGCGCTTACATTCATACACCTGTTTAATTCGATGAGAACTCCATCACATTTCCATAACAATAAGTAATTAAAGTTATTTGCATGACTATGCAAAGATAATGATTAACCTAAGCCAAACCGCTTGATAACAACAGATAGATATTCAGAATAGGAGCATTGCATTACTAAAACTAATGCGAAGGTAGAGTTTTTCTTGTTTGAACCAACGTCAATAAATACGTATTATAGCGCCATCTCGAAAGACGCTCTTGTTACTGTCTTTCAGGTTAGTCTGATACTAACCAGTTATCTCTTGTTGTTGAGTTACTTAACTTCCTATTTGACCATTATCGGTCATTTAAGCCCACTGCCTTTTTAGTGGGCTTTTTTTTGTCTAAAATTCAAAAGCGCAATATTTCAGCCTTAAGAAGATTCTCTTAATTGATGACTAATATGAGTGAATAAGCACATTACAGCTAGCCTATTCACCCTAGTCTAAAATGAATGATAAGGACTAACGAGCTAGTCAGTTTTTTTGGCTGATAAGCCAAAGTGCAGATAGGTTTGGGCAGTGGCAATACGGCCGCGATGCGTTCGTTGTATAAACCCTTGTTGAATCAAAAATGGTTCGATAACATCTTCTAAGGTTTCTTTATCTTCACCAATCGCCGCCGCTAAGTTATCTAATCCCACGGGTCCACCGTCGAATTTTTCAATAATGGTCATCAGCATTTTCCGATCCATGAAATCAAAACCTTGGTTATCGACATCAAGCACTGACAACGATTCTTTTGCCACTTTCTCGTTAATTGCCCCATCAAAGCTAACCTGTGCAAAATCACGAACGCGGCGTAGTAATCGATTTGCAATACGCGGTGTTCCGCGTGAACGCCTGGCAATTTCAGTGGCTCCCATTTGGTCAATACTTACTTCAAGCTGTCCTGCACTGCGAGTAACTATGTCTGTAAGTTGTTCTACTGTATAGAACTCTAAGCGCAGTGGTATACCAAAACGTGCGCGTAACGGCGATGTGAGTGAACCCGCTCTGGTTGTCGCACCGATCAGCGTAAACGGTGGTAATTCTAATTTAATAGAGCGCGCTGCAGGACCTTCACCAATCATAATATCCAATTGATAATCTTCCATTGCAGGATATAAGATCTCTTCAACCACCGGGCTTAATCGATGAATTTCATCTATAAATAAAATGTCACCATGTTCAAGATTAGTGAGCAACGCTGCCAAATCCCCTGCTTTTTCAAGGACAGGACCTGAGGTTGTTTTAACGTTAACATCCATTTCATTGGCAACGATATGCGCTAATGTTGTTTTACCCAAACCTGGCGGACCATAAACCAACATATGATCTAAGGCTTCATCACGTAATTTTGCTGCTTTGATAAATATACGTAACTGCGCCTTAGCATCTGTTTGACCCGTATAATCATCGAGCATTTTAGGGCGCATCGCACGGTCAATACTGTGCTCTGTATCGTCGATGGTGTCGGCTTGGATGAGTCGATCTGCTTCTATCATGCGTTATCTACTTTATTTTACGGTTATATCATTGATTTCAGCGCAGCTTTAATAAGTGCTTCACTATCCATATCTGGCAATTTTACTTTCTTAACCACTTTCGTCGCTTGCGCTTGTTTGTAGCCTAGCGCTAACAACGCGTCAATGGCATCTTGCTCTACATCAATCGCTTCAACAAAGGTTGAGCCTAAGTTCTCTTGAGGTATTGAAAGGTCGCCAAGTTCGCTTTGCTGATTCAAAGTAAAGTTTTTCAAACGATCCTTTAACTCTATAATTAGGCGCTCAGCGGTTTTTAATCCGATGCCCGGTAACTTAACGAGCGCATTAGCGTCATTATTGGCAACGATATTAACAAACTCAGCCGCCGACAAACCAGATAAAATTGCCAATCCTAGTTTTGGACCAACCCCATTTGCTTTAATGATCTGTCTAAATAATTCACGTTCAATCTTTTGTGCAAAGCCGTATAGCAACTGCGCATCTTCACGCACTACAAAATGCGTATGGACCGTTACTGATTCACCAACATCAGGCATTTGATAAAAGCTGGTCATCGGCATCTGAACTTCATATCCAATACCACTCACTTCCAATAGTAAATGTGGCGGTTGTTTTTCGGCAACTAGGCCATTTAATCGTCCGATCACGAGCTTATCCTTTTAAATCTTTTATTGTTATCTTGTTCTTTTTGGCGTGTTCTTTACTTAACTGAAAACGACCGCGTAACACACGCGTCGATTTCGCACTGCTTTTTCCCGCCATCGCAATTAAACTCTGCGTATTATGAGCATGACATATCGCTATTGCTAAACCATCAGCAGCGTCCTCTTGAGGCTGCGCAGACAATTTTAGCATTTGCGTCACCATGTGACCGACTTGATCTTTTGTCGCAGCACCTGTGCCCACAACCGCTTGTTTAACGAGTCGCGCCGCGTATTCACTTACCGGGAGTTCAGCATTCATTGCCGCAACGATAGCAACGCCACGTGCTTGACCAAGTTTTAGCGCAGAATCTGCATTACGCGCCATAAACACTTGTTCAATAGCAAACTCATCAGGCTTGTATTGTTCAATTAACTGAGTAACGCCATCAAACACTTGCTTTAGACGCTGGGGTAACTCTTTTTCAGAGATACGAATACACCCACTCGCTACATAAGATAATCTATTACCCTGTTTGCGAATAACACCATAACCTGTAATTCGTGAGCCGGGATCTATTCCCAAAATTAATGACATACTGTTTTACACGCCTTTTTTAATGCCCATAGGTTATGCCATTAGACCACTGGTTACAAGTACAGTAGTTAAATAAAAAGCAAAAAAAACGAGCCAGCGGCTCGTTTTATTCTCACAAGACTAATTTAGTCTTGTGATTTTTCTTCGGTCACTAGTGTTGCGACATTTAATTCAGCAAGTTGCGCTGGGTTAGCGCTACCTGGGGCATTCGTCAATGGACATGCCGCTGTTGTCGTTTTCGGGAATGCCATAACGTCACGAATAGAGCTTGTGCCAGTCATTAACATAATTAAACGATCTAAGCCAAACGCTAAACCAGCGTGTGGCGGTGTACCGTATTTTAATGCTTCTAAAAGGAATCCGAATTTTTCTTGTGTTTCTTCGTCACTAATACCAAGAATTCTGAATACACTGCTTTGCATAGGTGCGTTATGAATACGTACCGAACCACCACCAAGCTCACAACCGTTTAAGACCATGTCGTAGGCATCAGATAACGCAGCAGCAGGGTTAGCTTCTAACTCATCAGCTGTTACACCCACTGGCGCTGTGAACGGGTGATGAAGTGCGTGGTAGTTACCATCAATTTCTTCAAACATTGGGAAATCAACAACCCATAATGGTTTCCATTCATCGCTTGTTAAACCAAGGTCATCACCGAGTTTCAAGCGTAATGCACCCATCGCTTCAGTAACAACGTTAACGTTGTCAGCACCAAATAAAATAATGTCGCCAGACTTCGCGTTAGTACGTGCTAGTAATTGGTTAACAACGTCTTCATTTAGGAATTTAAGAATTGGTGACTGAATACCTTCCATGCCTGCATCGATATCGTTAACTTTCAACCAAGCAAGGCCTTTAGCTCCGTAAATGCCTACGTATTTACCATAATCATCGATGTTCTTACGTGACAATGATGCACCACCTGGTACACAAATTACCGCAACACGGCCTTTTTCGTCATTGGCAGGACCTGAGAATACTTTAAATTCAACGTCTTTTAATAAATCAGCGACATCCACCAGCTCTAGTGGATTACGTAAATCTGGCTTGTCAGAACCAAAACGGCGCATAGCATCTGCGTAAGTCATTGTTGGGAAATCGCCTAAATCAACATTTAGCATATCGTTGAATAAGTTACGAACCAATTCTTCTGTTTTAGCGCGAACCTGATCAGAGCTCATAAACGAGGTTTCGATATCAATTTGCGTAAATTCAGGCTGACGATCAGCACGTAAATCTTCATCACGGAAACATTTTACGATTTGGTAGTAACGATCCATACCAGACATCATTAGCAGCTGTTTAAATAGCTGTGGTGACTGTGGCAATGCAAAGAATTTACCTTTATGAGTACGGCTTGGTACTAGGTAATCACGGGCGCCTTCCGGCGTAGCCGCTGTCAAAATTGGTGTTTCAATGTCTAAGAAACCGTTGTCTTCGAGGAAACGACGCACAAAACCAGTTACTTTAGAGCGGAACACTAAGCGCTGTGTCATTTCTGGGCGACGTAAGTCTAAATAACGGTATTTTAGACGTGCTTCTTCAGAGTTAGTTTGATTTGAATCAAGTGGTAATGGCTCGCTTTTGTTAATGATTTCAAGAGCTTTACCTAATACTTCAACACCGCCGGTTGCCATGTCTTTATTGATCTGTCCTTCTGGACGGGGGCGTACAACACCCGTTACCTTTACGCAAAACTCGTTACGTAGGCTGTTGGCAATGCTAAATGCTTCGGCTAAATCTGGATCATAAACGACTTGTAATACACCTTCGCGATCACGTAGATCTAAAAAGATAACGCCACCTAGGTCACGTCGTTTGTTGATCCAACCAACAAGTTCAACTTGTTGACCAATTAAAGATTCGTTTACTTGTCCGCAATAATGGCTGCGCATTGTCTATTTCCTAACTTTTTTGCCATAAGGCACTAACATAATGGCGCATAGTATAAAGAAAAATGCAGGATTAAGTAAGCCATTAAATTAACTGAAACTATAAGTGTTTGTGGGTACAAAAAAGCGTCAATTTTTTTTGTTCTAAATAGGTCAATTAAAATAATGGAATAATTAGTAGAACGCTGATTCCCTTGGCTTCACCAAGGCTACAATACATAGATATGCATGTTTTGATTCTAGCTGGTTTCGAATTTAAAGAAACGTTGTACCCTAGTCTTAGTCTTAGTCTTAGTCTTAGTCTTAGTCTTAGTCTTAGTCTTAGTCTT
>CAJXRU010000031.1 GCA_913060565.1 uncultured Gammaproteobacteria bacterium
ATTGAATATCGTCTCGTGTGATTTTTCCAAGCCAAGCATCTAATTTGTCAAACGCCGCATCAGCAAAACAACAGAAGTGTTTTAATCCAACAAAGAGACTATATTTGGGTACTCGACTATCAACGCGATTAGCATTATTGAAAAACTTTCGAGACGCGTTTCTTGCACTCGCTCCTGTAAGATGCATAAAAGCGATTACAGGAAACATCACCACCCACAGAATTCGTCGGCCAAATAATCGATAAACCCACAATAAGATTTTGATGCCAATAACAGTCCCGCGCTCTTCAGTATTGGACCAATGTTGATTCAATTTACTCATCTTTCTTAAATTTTCTAACGATTAACGATGGAATTCGAATCAACATTCCAAAACAAAGTCTTGTATGCATCCAAGATATTCGAACATTGTCTTCAAAGGCTTTAAAGTGGGAAATTCCCGATTCAGGATAAATCACTTTGGTATCAAAAAATTGAGTGACAGTACCACGCCAAAAGAGCCGTACAAGCACTTCAATATCAAAGTCCATGCGTTTCCCCAAGTTAACATCATTAATTAAAGCAACACTAGGAACAAGAGGATAGATACGATAACCACACATGGTATCTTTGAGCTTAAATGATAATGTTTCTATAACGACCCAGAAATGAGTGATATATCTTGCCCAATACCGATGCTTGGGTACAGATTCATCATAAATTGGCTTGCCACTAATAACATCATTAGGGTGATCTTTTGACAAGGCCAACAGCTTATTTATATCATCAAGGCAATGCTGCCCGTCAGCATCTATTTGAATCGCGTAATCAAACCCTTGAGAATGAGCAAACAAGAGACCTGTTTGCACAGCGCCACCTTTTCCTTGGTTGGTCTCATGATGCAATAACGTTAGTGATGAGTGTTGTTCTGATAATGCAATTAATTGTGTTGTTATCGATGAATCGCTTGCATCATTTACCATGATAATAGGAAGCTCAAAAGCATTGAGAGACTCTATAAGCGACTCAACGTAATCTGCATGATTATAATTGGGAATCACAAAACAATATTTCAATTAAGACTCCTCAAGGACAATACGTCCAGACGAGTGTACGCCCTTCTCAGATTCATATTTAAACGTAAACTTATGGTCAGACTTTTTCACAAGCATCAAATTAACACGATCTTCAGGTTGAATAACAACTTGAAACTTTAACACTTCTACATTTTTCACTGCAGCCTGACAAAGATCCAAATGCTTAAATCCAAAGTGAATAGCCCAGTCTAATTGAACGACACCAGCAAGGATCGGAGCTTGTGGAAAGTGACCAGTAAAATAATCGATTTGCGAACCAACATGTAATGCCACTGCAACAGTATCTAACTCCGTTGAAGACACGTTTATTTCTTTAGGTAAAAGGCAATCTAACTCAGACAAACAACTTCTCCAGTTCCATTAAAGGCAGTTTGCCCTGTGAATTATAAGGTAGCTCTTCAACATACCGCCATTTTCGCGGCAAAGTAATCAATTCAAAGTGAACCAGCAAGTGCTTTTTAATACATTGATTAATATGCCGTTTACCGGCGTTTACCAGCATTATTTCACCGTCATCACTTAGTTGAACAATCGCGGCGAGAATTTGCCTCTCTCCAGTTAAAACAATCAGTTTTATGTCTTTTACCCAATGATGCTCAAGAGATTTTTTTTCGATCTGGCTTAAATTAACACGTTTTTCTTCTAACTTAACGGTTCTATCTACGCGCCCTAATAGCTTAAGCTTCCCATCTACGATCTCTCCTCGATCATCTAACATCATGGAAGACTGATGAATAAACGGCGAACAGAGTTGTAAACGACTCCTATCGTTAGTAGAAATACACGAAACTTCAGGGAAAAAATTCCAATAAGTCTCTTCTTTACTTTCAATTTGACGATAGGCTATGCCACCAGTTTCTGTACTGCCATAAACCTGTACAATTCCTGTTCCAAATTGTTTATAAAGTGACAAAGCATCAGCATCTTGCAATGGCCCGCCTGAACTAAAAATGGTTGAAAAATGCGTTTTAAATTCAGACAATACGTTATCTTCAGACAACCTACTCAGAAAGGCTGGGCTAGAGATTAATACCACATCATTGTTTGTTTTCAATACGTCCACAATATGCTCTGGATAATCAAACGTACTAAAAATAGAACCCCCTAATTGCAAAGGTAGCAATGCTCTAAATAACAAACCGTAAATATGCTGATGTGAGACTGTCGCTATAAAAGTAGATTGAGGTTGACAGATAAATAACGATTTCAGCACATCCAATTCATTATTAAGTAACTCCCAATCTTTTATGATTGCTTTCGCATGGCTTGAAGATCCTGAGGTGTAAAATATTACTCGACCATTAGTTGGCCAACTCAATACTTCATTAACCTGTGGAGCATTTGTGCAATTGTCTAATGATACCAAGCGTGAAATCACAATAGAGCCCGCATAAAAATCAACAGTATCGGCCAATTCAGTTAGTGTTCCCTGCTGATCATTTGGCGGAAGTATCACTGTATGCCCGTCTTGTCCTAGCGCAATAAAACGAACTAAGAATGCAAAAATATCATTATCATATAATAAAACTCTGGCAACCTTTCCTTGGGGTACTAAGTGCCTAATTTTATTTCTGAAAGCAGCGACCTGTTCCATAAAATCATCAGTAGAGCGTGTTGTATCACCGCTAAACAAATTCATATTACTTGGTATCAGTGGCGACATTTTATTTATTTCTTTTAACATAACACCGGACTAAATATTCAATACCAAACAGTAGGCCCATTGCCATATACGATAGAAGCCCATTGTATAAAGTCCATGCATCTTTGGACATATATAACGCAGTATAAAGAGCAATAGACCCATTTAAGACAAAGAAAATACACCAGAAAAAAGTAACTTTTTCAGTATATTCAACTCCTTGAGCATCTAAATTTGGTTCACGTAGTCGAGCAAAACCTTCAATTATGCTTGGCTTTTTATACAATGAATAACCAAAAGCTCCCAGCATGGCAGCGTTTATTGCAACGGGATAAAGCAAGATACCTAAGTCATTATTAAACGCTGTTGAAAAAAGCAAAACGAGAGCACCAAGTCCTGTAGCAATTGGCAGCCATGGCATTTTGCTTACTAATGACTTTGAAAGAAATAAGCGAATAGAAATAATACAGAGCAAAAAAATAGCCAACCATCTCGGCTCAACATATTTAAGTCCTATAAAAACAACAAATGGATATGCTAGAAGTAGCATACCCATCAATAAATTCACTATTACTTTCATTATTTAAGAAGCAAAGCCTCTAGTTCATCAACAACATCACCGACTGTTCTTACTCGCTTAAAGGCATCTGGATTAATTTTTTTGCCCGTTAATTCACTTAACTTAACCACCAGATCTACCGCATCAATACTGTCTAATTCTAATTCTTCATACAAATGAGTTTCTAGCTTTACATCGGCGGCATCAATTTCAAAATCTTCGACTAAAATTTCAGTCAATGTGTTTAACAGTTCTTCTCTTGATTTCATTTCGTTACTTACCTTCAACACTTTCTATGAATGCACATAGACTATTTACTGATGAAAAATGTTGTTTTGTATCTTCTGAATTTGCGTCTAATTTGATATTAAAACGCTTCTTAATCGCAAGGCCTAGCTCCAAAGCATCAATGCTATCCAACCCTAAACCGTCGACAAATAATGCGTCGTCATTGTTAATATCGTCAACATTTATATCTTCGAGATCAAGCGACTCAATTATTAGTGTTTTTATTTCAAGTGCTAAATTACTCATATTTTCTCTAATTCCTCGTTAAAATGCTGCTCCAATGCAGCCGTAAACTGGCGACTCTTAAGACTCATCGCGACGTTATTCATACAGTCAAACTCAACTTCCTTACAGGGAACTTGAAGACTAAATTCAAATCGCCTTTCTGGTATTTGGTACCAATTTTCCGATTTGGTTAACGTCGTTGGTGTCACCTTTATAAGCACCGTAGTCACCGATGCCTTACAGCGTAGTGCAATATTTGCAGCACCACGTTGAAACTTCATTGCCTTACCTGGAGTGGTCCGTGTTCCTTCGGGAAATATAATTAAATTATTGCCATTTGCCAACGATTTACCACAATCTTCTATTAGTTCATCAGTATTATCATTACTAATATAGCCTGTTGTATTCAACACCCCTCTCATAAACGGATTGCTAAATAAATTAGCTTTTACGACACAATCAGCATTTGGAATGATAGAAATCAGTACAACCACATCAATCAATGATGGATGATTGGCCATAATTATATGTCCTTGCAATTTGTCTAGTTTATCTGAATCTTTTATATAAAAACGCGAGACACCGCTCTCTTGCAGCAGAAAAACAAAAAACTTAAAAAGACGATGAACTAATTTTCGAGACTTACTTTTTCTTATTTCTGTGTCTCGATACAAAATCCATAATAAAGGAGATGCCACTACAGGCACTATCAATCCCCCGAGACCAAATACGAAGAAACAAAAACCAGTGGCGAACAATCTCCAGTAATAATTCATCGCAGGATCTCAAGGCGCCAATCATTCTGACTACCTGGTATTGTTATTTTTGCGGCGCCATTAAATAGCGCATCAATGAAAGCCAACGACTGAGGAACATTAAGCTCTTTGTGACTTCTTTCGTGTTGTTGCTCAATATTTAATGTAACAGCAGTTCCATCATCTTTACTCATCACGAATGCAACTGCATGATCTATCTGCTGCTCATCTTGAAAACATAAATAGTCTAGCGGCAATGCCTGATCGCAATGAACGACTAAGACTTTGTCACAAGCGCCGCTATTAATTCTTGCGTAGGCATCAACCAATGCCATCAAAAAACTATCGCGGCCAGCAGAGACAGTGTTTGATGCGCAACGATTACCTGTAAAAATACTAAGTAATCCAGCAGACGCATTATGTACCGACATGCTAAAAGCTGTTGGCGAAAGGGAGTCATTTTTTGCTAAAGAATCTAATAGCGCAGAAGTTTTATGCAGGTCACCATGTCTCGACGAGAAAACAACGGCGATTTCACCATCATTTCGTCCAGCTTCATAAGCACAATGCAGTGCCATTTTGTTAAATGCACTTAATCTCCTTTTTTGCATAGGCTTTAGCCATTGCAAATCAGGCAATTGATTTTTATCTAGCACGCATACACCGTTATTTTCAGCAGTATTTGGTTCAGCACGAAGATAATTAAGATGTTTAACAGCAAATAACATTGACGAATAGCGTCCCTACTAACTCGACACTGAAATAGCATCAAATAAAAGAACGATGAATTATATCTATAAATTTGATAAATTCAATTTTAATACAGCACAAAATATTTGGGTAAAATCGCAATGTATTGTTTATAAAAATAATATCTATCTAACATGCGTTAAAGATGAGACAACGATTCAGCGAAAAAATGTAGCCCAGCTTATTTTTATCTACTATACTCTATGCCCTCTCACGGAAGAACACAGCAATGTGGCATTCAATAATTTAAAGTGTTTTTAGCATGAAATTAAAAAAAACTGTATTAATTTTAGTACCCTTTTTTCTCTCAAGTTGTACCGTTTTCTTAGGCGAACCTAAAGAACGCGTTAACAAATTCAATGATTGGGAGCTATGCACTGAACTGGCCAATAAGACGTTCAAATACCACCCACAATGGCATTGGGCTATTACAAGCGAGATAAAATCAAGACAATTGAATAATGCTGATATATGTCGCTCTGCCTATGATGCTCGAATGGGCAGATTCTCAGCTAAGCGAAGAATTATAGCAATTCCTTTCCAAGATGCACTAGCTCATAAATTCTAATAATATTCAACAAATTATTATTAAGGAACTTACTTTTGAAAAAACTTGCTACCATCGCTACTATCACTATCGTCATGTCTGGATGTGTTAAATTAGAGCTTAACCCTGGAAATCTCATTAATGACACGATAGAAGCGAGTAAAGAGCTCTATAAAACCGTGAAAAGAAAAAGTAATGGTGAAGAAGAGAGAATATATAATCATTCAATTCCTGCTACTAATAGCCAATATGATAATCAGAAGATTATCCAGTGCCATAATCAAATTAAATCTAGAATTAGCGCTTCAAAACTAGAAATAACTGAAGTATTTTCGGAGTCATCTAAAGTAACAACAGATGGGGAATTACGCTCAGTTAATTGTGCGTTCGAAGTGACTGTTAAAAGTGTCTCATAAATATGTTACTCAATAATAAGGACTTTATTCACCGTTATGTTTAAAAACATCATTTCAATAATATTTGTCATTGGCCTAATGGGTTGTAGTACAACTCAAATTAAAAATAAAATTAGCAATGTCATTGATGAGCATGTTTATTCAAACTCACCAGAGCAGTCCACTGTCGACCTAAGTAATCAATACAAAGTTTTAAAATCAATTCCCTTTGGTGAAAACTCTGTCATTGATGAGCGTGTAAAAACTGAATGTAAAAATTTGGGGAATCAACTTTCAAGCAATATTGTTGAAAACGCACCCAAATTTGATATTAAAATGACCCAAGTATTGGAGAGACCAGTATCAACCGGTGTATTTGTCGATGTTTACTTTGTGAATATATATACCCGTGGAAATGCTTTCATTGGTCACCGAAAATCCACCGCAATAAAGGCTGATTTATATTTAAATAATAAACTCCTATCTTCAAAATCAATCGCACGTAACTCTAATGGAGGCTTCTTTGGTTCATTTAAGAGTTCTTGTTCTGTTTTAGAACGAACGGTAGATGCATTAGGCAGTGATATCGCGAAATGGTTATCAACACAAGATACAAAAGTAAAAGCGAGTTCGTAAAGTCAATTAGGCAGCTAATGACCTCACAAGAATCGTAAGCTGTTTTATATCCTAAAATTTGAAACACTATGTCTGATTTTCTTTTTAATTAACCACCTTTTTATACAAGCCATCAAATATTGACTGCCACTTCTTTCCTTTATTATTGGATACCAACCATTGCTGACGCACAGTACCATCGGCATTTGGTGTCCAAATAATTCTATTAAGCACCTTTTTGCCATCTTTATTATATGTGACGCCGGATAATGTCATTTTTCCTTGCTCAAATTTACCATCAAGTTGCAGTAATGTGCCGCCATTATCAATCCACGTTTGATGCCACTGCTCAGTCGTTGCATCATAGATATTTAGGCTTTTTCCTTGGTATCCCGCTGCTGTAGTGTACTCTTCTAAAATACCGCAGCCATCGTTGATGAGTGAAATACTGCTCTGACTGACATTGCTATTTTGCTTATTTGACACCTGCCATTCACCCACCCAGAAATCAAACTGTCGATGCTGTGGCGCATCACATTTAGCAATAGCTTGAGTGCTGGTAAAAAGTGCTACGGTTATAACAGCGGCAACAATGGCGTTATTCAATGAAACAGACATGGTGATTCCTAATGGTGACTAAGTACGATTGCTAGTTATACCACTATAAGGAGGAAAGTGCTTTATTTGACGAGAAGCCATACCTTACGCCACTGTAAGGTATGGCGTAACGGGTTACTCTACATCGATGGCAAAAACTGCCACGGGAATGTTTTGATCTGTTTGCTCAAACTCAAACACTAAACCATTAACATCAACTGGCGTCTCTAACGTTATTTTATTAACGGTTTGATGATTATCTTTTTGCTCAAACAAAACATTTCCAGCGTCATCGAGTACTTTGTAGTTCGCGACACAAAACGGAATGCGACTTTCGGGGTGTCCCATCAATGTCGACTCTAATGGATGGTCAAAATCGGTATCAAAATGCAGCGTAATGGCAGAAACCTTCTGCGTTTGTGGCCATTTCATTGACAATAGTGGTGCTTTTTCATCGAGCGCAGCAATCCATGCGTTACTTGATAGCCAGGCACGCGTATAACCATTCACAAGGTTATCAACCTTAAAATCATCAATCGCAGGGCTGATTGTCATAGCAAGATTATGTCCCTCTGGACGTCTTGATGGGATCCAAAATTCGAATTCATCAATGCCATAATCACCATCAACAGCTTGCTTTCCGTTATTTGAAACGGCTTTGTTGGTACCATTAAAGGCCGACACAATTCCGCTCACTCGTTGTTGTGAATACTCTACTTCAATCGCGTCATTTTTCATGAAACAAATAAAGCCATATTGGTCAAATTCAGTCGCTTCATCAAACTGAATTTCAACCTGATGCTCGCCAACACCAAGTGGTGTTTCTATCTCCTGCAAAGTGACATTCGGCGTGTAGTTTTCGTGTTTGTCACTTACTCTTAATTGACTAATTAATGTGGTCTCAACTGTAACTTTTACATTGACGGTAATTGTGTAGTTTACACTGGCTTTCATCGGCAATAACTGCGCGGCAGAAATAGTTAACGGTTTGAATAGTTCATCATGGCTAAAGCTTGATAACGCCAGTTCACTACTGGCATTTAAGGTCGCTAATGACGCTAAGTTTGTCTTTTTATTCGTTGGTATGTGTGGAATAAAATGGCCAGTTTTGTTTAAATCATTTTGCAATTCACTAACTTTCTCTTCTTCGAGTAATGCTTGAGGTGCAAGCTGCTCTTTAATACATTTAGCTGCTGCGGCGCCGACCGCTTGACCGCCATGAGCCGATGTTGCCATTACGCGAGTCGAGCCAAACGCGATATGTGATGCACTAATAATACGCCCCGCCAGGAATAAATTATCAATCCCCCGACTAATAAAGCACCCTAATGGAATTTGATAAATACCTTTACCGTGATATTGAAGACACGGACTTTCTTCGCTAAATACCCCTTCACTTGGGTGCAAATCTATTGCCCAACCACCAAAAGAAATCGCATCATATTGTGGGCGTTGTTCAACGATGTCTTTTTGTGTCAGCATTTTATGGCCGATAAAACGTCGACTTTCACGCTTACCCGGAATAGTCCCGACCCATTCAAGCGTGAGGTTATCAACATCATCGAACTCGCCGCTGTTTTTAATGTGATCCCAGATGGTGTAAACCACAGACCACAATTCCCATTTGATATCTTCAGTGCCATAAATCGTGTCTGTTGTACCGCCATACTCTATCCACCATAGGCGCACTCCGTCTTCACCTTTATTGACTCGTCCTAAGCGCTCTTTAGAAATATTGGTATTTTTAGCGTAGTCCGGCAAGGTAAAATCAACGTGCTTGCCAGCGTCTTTACTATAGAAAAATAATGTATGACCTAGTAACTCGGTTTGCTCTTCTTTGGGCGCCATCTTTTCATCGAATTCTTGAGCAGATTCGGCGCCAATAACAAAGGGAGCTCCCGCCATAAATCCTAATACCCCATCTCCTGACGAGTCACAAAAAAGCGGGGATTTAATATGATAATCAATCGATGTTTGTGAACAAAACGCGTTGACTGAACCAATTGAATTACCAGATGATTTGGTCGCGTTGTATACAGATGTATTGAGTAACAGTGTGATATTTTTCTCAGCTTTGACCTTATCAAGCAAAATCGTGTCGAAGATAACCGCATTACCCTCTTTATTGCGATAAAGATTTTCTATTAACAGTTCATCAATAATGCCACCTTCACGTGACCATCGGTTATTGTTACCTAAATGAGATGTTGCCCCTAAAATCCACACGCGGATCTCACTTGAACCACAACCACCTAGCACAGGGCGATCTTGTACTAAACATACCTTAATACCACTACGCGCCGCTTGGATGGCACTACAAACACCAGCCATACCGCCGCCAACAACAGTAAAGTCGGTGCTGATTTCAACTGATTTATTTTTACGACCATCTTGATCAAGTTCTACTCTTAACATGCTATTACTGCTCCTCACGATGGTTTACATTGGATTTAGAAAGATTGCGTTGTTGAAATAATTTGATAGGGTTAAGCACAATTAATGCGGGAATGGCGATGATAGCGCCCACCACGGCCGTGATGGTTTGCCCTTTGTCGGCAAGCATTCCTAACACCACGATTAACAACCCGATACCTGAGATCCCCGTAAAAATAACATTGCGACCAAATTGAGACTCTTGATCGTCAGGTACTTCTAATGACGCTTGCGGTGTGTCGTCGACGGTTAAATTTTCGCTGCTAGCTTGCGACGTCGGTTTTAAGATAAGCTCAAACATAACTAACAGAACAACCGGCGTCATCACTCCCATTAACATCTCTTCACTACGTGATAACTCAAGCCCGAATAGGCTTGGCGCCACAAATTTGAAGAACAGATTAATCCCTAAACTAACGAAAGTCGTTGTTACAATAGAAAAGCCCGTTTGGCGCTTTGAAAACAAGGTCCAGATTGGCGGTAAATAAATGGGAGCGCCAGTAAGCGCCGCAACCGTTAACACCACCTCAACAATCCCACCCATACTCTGAATAGATAACGCGATACCAATGGCACATAATCCAAAAACGACTGTTGAAACACGCGCTATTGTCATTAAATGAGTTTGGGTTGTATTCGGTTTTAAGCGCTTATAGATATCATTAGTAATGACTCCCGATGCAATGTTTAGTGTGGTATTTACCGAACTTGCTGTCGCAAATACCATGGCACCAAACACCAGCCCGAGTAAGCCAGATGGCAAAACTAACTTACTAATAAGTAAGTACGCACTTTCGGTTTCACCGCCTGATAGTTCAGGTACTAATACGCGGTATATCATTGGCGGGATCATCCATACCAATGGCGCAATCAGATATAACCCACCAAATAAATAAGCAACTTTTTTGGCATTAATTGGACTAGAGACGCTGGTATAACGTTGCACATATGCCCAGTTTCCACCAATAAATACCGTGTTATAAATAAAGAATGCAAACAGAAAAGTTAAATTATATTCATCATTTGAAAGCGCTGTAAAACCGTCAGGTAACTTATCAAGGAACGTACTCACACCGCCGACTTCACCAAAGGCCATTGGTATCACTAAAATAACTGCCGCCGTTAATACAATAAACTGCAACACATCGGTCACTAATACCGCCCATAAACCGCCAAGCGTGGTATACGCAATAATGAGCAAGCCGAGAATAATGATTGCTGTTTCTAGTTGTAATCCGGTGGAGACTTCTATAATTTTGCCCACTGGATATAAAAATGCACCGGCACTAAATAAACTAATAAAAAGGAAGATAACGGTGAATGTTTTTTGGGTGGTAACGCCCAATCGCTCTTTAATATATTCAGCAACCGTCATGGCACCAGTGCGATTCCATGCTGGTGCGATAACAAACGCAATCACAAATCCTGATAGTGCCATGGTCATTTGAATCGACACCGATACTAGCCCATCGGCATAAGCAATCGCCCCCCACACCACGAAGGTTCCAACTGAGAAAAAACTCATAAAAAGCGACAACCCACTTACCCACCATGGCACCGCGCCACCTGCTGCGAAAAATGATTTCATGCTCTTGCCATTTCTCGCCAGCGTCATGCCTAGCGCGATAATGAACACCGTGAATATCAGCGCAACGTAAAAATCAAAACTATTCAATGTAAACCTCTCTTGTGAAGAATGACTTCTTCATTATTCTTATTATTGCGACTCTTGTTACCCTTATTAATACGATAACTAATAACCTTGAGGATTGTTCGTTTGCCAGCGCCATGTATCTATTACCATGTCACTGAGAGATAACTTTGTTTCCCAATCAAGTAATTGGTTCGCTTTATCACAGGCGGCATAGCAAATTTCCACATCGCCTTGGCGTCTTGGCACAAATATCGTGGGCACCTTAACATCATTTAATTTACTAAAAGCATCAACGACTTCTAACACCGAATAGCCTTTGCCAGAGCCAAGATTAAGGGTGGTAAATTGATTACTCTGGTGTAAAGCTTCGAGCGCTTTTACATGCCCCTGTGCTAAATCAACAACATGAATATAATCGCGAACGCCAGTGCCATCGACGGTATTGTAATCATTACCAAACACTCTTAATTCCGGATGAGTACCAACTGCAACCTGAGAGATAAACGGTAATAAATTATTCGGAATGCCCGTTGGGTTCTCACCAATCATGCCTGATTGATGCGCGCCAACCGGATTGAAGTAGCGCAGCATGACCGCCGTAAAATCATCTTGTGCCGCCGATAGATCTTTGCACATTTGCTCAACCATTAACTTAGTTTGTCCATAAGGACTTTGCGGTTGTAATTGAGAGGTTTCGTCAATAGGCACAATTTTAGCTTGACCATACACAGTGGCTGATGAACTGAAAATTAGTGTTTTTACACCGTGTTTCTTCATCATACGAAGTAGATTCAAACTCCCCTGCACATTATGTTGATAATAACTGAGCGGCTCTTTAGTCGACTCACCAACCGCTTTTAATCCGGCAAAATGAATCACCGCATCAAACTGGTGTTCTTCAAACACTTGTGCCAATTCAACATCACAAATATCAACTTCATAACACGTAATCTTCTTATTGGTTAACGCCTCAACCCTTTCTACCGCTTTAGGGCTACTGTTAGAGAAATTATCAACTACCACGACGTCGTGTTGACTCTCTAATAATTCAACACAGGTGTGTGAACCAATATATCCAGCGCCACCAGTGACTAAAATTTTCATACCAGCTCCTTATTAGCTGTCGAGATAGCTGTTTTCAGAAATGGACCATCGGTGGCATAACATTCAAAAACTGTTGCGTTTAACCCCGTATGATCAATGTATTGCTCGCGCACTAGCGAAGTAACATCATCTAGCATCGCTTTCGGTACAAGACACACAACGCAGCCGCCAAAGCCGCCGCCTGTCATACGAACGCCACCGTTATCTCCAATTTTCCGGTGGATAGTGTCCACCAGAAAATCGATTTGCGGTGTTGAAACATTAAAATCATCTTTCAATGACAAATGAGATTGGCGCATAAGCTCACTTAAATGTGCAACATCATTATTTTTTAACGCCTGATGCGCCGCTACTGTGCGCTCATTCTCGCTAATAACATGTAGTGCGCGGCGATATAATACAGGCGATAGTTTTGACTGATGTTGTGCTAATTTTTTCATATCAACTGTGCGTAGTGATGATTCACCACAAATGGCTGCCGCTTCGTCACATTGCGCTCTGCGTAAGTTGTATTCGCTATCCACTAATCCCCGCTTAACGCCGGAATCAATGACAACAATCGCCAATTGTTCAGGGATTGATGTGTAACTGTATTGAAGGTTTTGACAATCTAGCAACATTGCGTTGTCAGCTTGCCCTAGTGCTGAAATCAGCTGATCCATGACGCCGCAATTACAACCGACAAATTCGTTTTCTGCTTTTTGAGCTAACAGTGCCGCATTAATACCGCTAATCTCAATATCATATAGCTGACAAAAGCTATGGATTACCGCCACTTCTAATGAAGCCGATGAACTTAGTCCCGCGCCTTGTGGGATGTTGCCTGCTATCACTAAATCAGCGCCACTGAATTCCGCGCCTGACGCCAACAAATATTTAAGAGCACCTTTGACATAATTACTCCATGTTTCAACTTCATCACTCACTATATTTTGTAAATCAAAGGTATAAATTGAATCAGCAATATCGCTAGCAATCATTCGTACTGTTTTATCGGCGCGAGGTGAAGCCGCAATATATGTTCCAAAGTTAATTGCTGCTGGCAGCACAAAACCATCGTTGTAATCGGTGTGATCGCCAATTAAATTCACTCGTCCCGGCGCCTGTGTTATTTGCGCTGGCACAGCGGAAAAATGTTTCATAAAAGTCGCTGCTACATCAGTTGCAATAGTCATTATAATTGCTCCTGTTTATAGTGTGTTGTTGGCACATCACGCAGCATTTGCGCTGCCTGCTCTGGCGTTAAGTCACGCTGTGATTCAGCCATTAACTCGTAACCCACCATAAACTTTCTAACACTGGCGGAGCGTAGCAGCGGCGGGAAAAAATGTGCATGCAGCGTCCAATGCGCATTGTCTTCATTATTGTATGGCGCGCCATGCCAGCCCATCGAATAAGGAAAAGAACATTGGAACAAGTTGTCGTATTTAACGGTGATTTGCGACAACATATCCGCTAAATCACGTTGCTGTTGTTCATTGAGTTGCGGTAATTGTTGCACTGAAAATCGCGGTAATAATAATGCCTCAAACGGCCACGCCGCCCAATAAGGTACAACCACCATCCAATGTTCATTACTACACACCACGCGTTCACCAGCAACCAATTCTCGTTCTGCATAATCTGTTAACAATGGCGATTGGTACTGTGAGAAATAATTGGCGAGATTGCTTTGTTTTTTCTGCGCCAACGTAGGTAAATGGTTTTGCGCCCATACTTGACCATGAGGATGAGGATTAGAACACCCCATCATACTGCCCTTATTCTCAAACACTTGAACCCAGTCATAAGTGGCGCCCAGCTCTTCACTTTGCTGCTGCCAACATTTAATGACATGAGCAATATCTTGTGGCGTCATTTCTGCGAGCGTTTTACTGTGATCAGGCGAAAAGCAGATCACTCGGCTTTCGCCTTGCTCTGTTTGAAACCTAAATAAGGGATCGTCACTTTGCGCCATTGGCGTATCTGAAGCTAGTGCAGCAAAGTCATTCTTAAAAACGTAAGTGTGAGTATAACTGTCGTTCACATCGCCAGAAATTCGTGTATTTCCAGCACATAGGAAACAGCTGTCATCATAACTTGCAGCCTGCGACTCTTCTGCGCTCTCAGTTTGCCCCTGCCAAGGTCTTTTACTGCGATGAGGTGAAACTAAAACCCACTCTCCCGTTAACGCGTTATATCGTCGATGCGGGTGCTCTGTGGTATCAAACTCTAAAGACATCTTTACTCCAAACTCACATTAAGTGTATCTATTATAGATATAGTTAAATTCGTGTAAAGATCTAAATTCACTATTAGTGACAATATTTAATTTATTAAATAGTCTTTACGCAGGAAACAACGAGCTTTTTCGATTAATAATGCACAAATAATAGAAAGTTAATTTTGTTTCTTTAATAGATATATACTATTCTGTGAGCCAAGTTTTGATAGTAGAAGAAGCGCTACTGTTAATTTAATGTGTTTGAGATTAAAATAGTCTCATTCAATTTTAAGGATAATTTGTCGATGAGTTTATCTATGGCTTCAATTGTTAATGACAAAAAAATAAATAAATACGGCAGTCAGCTCAATCTTAGCCTCATTCATGGCATAGAGACGTTGCAAGGAATAGCATCAAGTGATCATCCCGTCGGTAGCCGAGAGTTATCGCGCATGTTGGATTTAGATATTACCAAAGTAAATCGCATGCTTAGAACCTTGGCTTATTTAGGATTGGTTAGACAGACACCTGATAGAAAATATACGTCAGGCCCTGGCATGCACGTATTGGCGGCCCAAAGTTTGTACGCCACTGGTTATATTCAAAATGCAATCAAACCACTAGAGTCGCTAAAAGAGTTGGGGCTGATTGTTGCGATGGGCGTATTGTGGCAAGACAAGGTTACTTACCTTTACCACGCATTACCCGGTATGGATTCAGTCGATGCGATGGGACGTCTTAGTTATTACCCAGCGACCTTAAGTGGCATTGGCTTATCATTATTATCTGAGCTTGATGATGATGAAATTGCACATCTCTATGAAGGTAAAACCATTGAGGGCTTTGACGATGACTACAGTGCCCTACTCAACAAAATAAATGAAATAAGAACATTGGGTTACTCTCGTGTTGAAACGACCAGTCCCACCTTAAAATCGAGTAAAACTTACACCCTTGCGATTAATGTTGGTCAGCCTGTTTACAGTGCTATTGCATTATCAGGCTGGTTACCTGAGGGTTCAACGGATGAACTAGTTGCCGTGTTACAAGAGAAAGCATTAGAGATTGTTAGTAACGATTAGAAACTAATACAGAGCTTAGTAAAAAAGGATAATACATTGCTGTATTATCCTTTTTTATTTTACGAGTAAGTTACTTTTTTAATACTAGGCATTTTAATGCTAAGTGTTTTAATAAAAGCGGGTTAATAAACCTCTATTTCATAAAGTTTGATCCAATCATTACTTTGCAGTCTGATTTTTGATGTTTCTACAACATCAAATACCTTATCAACAGCCGATTGCGTATTATTAGTCTCTTGTACTAAATCAATCCATGCCGTGCCATCCCAATACGTCAAACGATAATCTTCTAAAGGCAAATTATAGCCATTCCAGCCTGTCCAAAATTTAATTTGCGAGACCTGATGAGCTGCGCCTAAATCAACTTCGACGAAGTGAGGGCCATCAAATTCATTCGATATCCAACGACTGCTATTACTCTCTTTATCGCCGTCTACAGCATTTTCGCTGGCATAACTCGCGTTGTAATCACTGCTTGAGGTAACGTTTTTCCCCAAGGCAATATTCTGTTGTGTGCCAAATACTTCAACTTCATAAATTTTTGCCCATGAAGTGGTTGTTAGGCGGACCTTAGTCGTCTTTACACTATCAAACTGCTCTGAAACTTCAGCCGACGAATTATTGGCGTTTTCTTTAATTGTTAACCACTGTGCACCATCCCAATATGCCAACGTATAGTTTTCTAACGGACTGTTATAGCCATTCCATCCCGTCCAAAACTTAATGCTATCTACGTTGTAAACACTAGGTAAAGCAATTTCCAGCCAATGACTCTCGCCGTTATCTTGCGATATCCAACGACTGCTGTTTGATGAATTATCCCCATCCACTGCGTTTTGCGCAGTGTAGGAAGCGTTATAATCATCACTTGAAATAGCTGTTGTATTTTCAATCTTAGCCGCCGCTTCACTGAAAATAGCAATCTCATAGAGCTTGATCCAATCGTTGGACGATAATCTTATTTTCGACGTAAAAACCGCTGCGAACTCCTCAGTTATAGCACTACTAGTATTTGAAGTTTTACTAACAATAGATTGCCATTCACTGCCATTCCAATATGACAAAGTATAGCTACCTAGTGCGCCACTACCTTGAAATCCCGTTGAAAACTTGACCTCATTAACCTTCATTGCACTTTCTAAATCAACTTCAATGTAATGTAACGAAGAATCATTAGCTGACATCCAGCGACTGCTATCACTATTTTCATCACCATCAACGGCATTATTTCCGACGTAAGCATCGGAGTAGATTGAATCAACAGTCACAGGTTTACCCAAGGCAACATTAACCGCTTTCTCAGTTAACGAGCCCACGTTAGGGCCACCAGCATTTACCTCTGTACCGCCACCTGAAACGCGATAATTATTGCCGGCAACCAGAGTGAAATCAATGCCTCCGCGTGTTGCAACAGACACAACATCAGTAATGGTTGCACCCGTTGTTAAATTGGTCACGACTAATTGTGAAATATCCCATCCCGTATTTTCAAGCGTTATGGTAGACACAACATCACTACCACCTTCTTGAGTTTCAAAGTGGCGATATTCATAAGATACGCTAGCAACATCATTTGGTTTAATTGGCCACACTTGTGCCGTCAGATGTGCCGCATTCTTGTGAATTACAACGCCTTTACCACCGATGAATACTGGCATTCTGGTCCCAGACTGATCGTAATCAGCTAATATTCCCGGTCCTTGATAGGCGATGCTTGTATTGCTATCAATCCAATAACCTGTGGGTAAATAGACATCTCGTAGCCCGCTGCCGTTACTTGAATTAAACACGGGTGCCGCCAGCATCGACTCATCAATAAGCCATTGCCACATACTGCTGTTATCTAAATTGTAGGTCTCGCTATCTGCTGGAAAAGCAATTGGCATTGGTGTTGCGGTATATGGATACCCCGTTTTATATGCCTTTAGCGCCGCACTATAGATATAAGGGCGATACTTTTCGTGCCAATCTGCTGCTGCTTTTATATTAGCGGCAGTGCTTAATGACCAAGGATTTGCACCAAATGACATACTAGCGGTTAGCGCTGCAAGCTTAGCGTGACGTTCCATATAGGTCGCATTTGATCCCTGATGATTACCAACGATATCAGTGTAAACATTCGGAGCGCCGCTGGCGGCATAAGAAAGAACTAACTGCGGGATCCGAGCTTGCTGACCACTGGTATCATTTAAACGCTGAATACTTCCCGGACTACTAACATAAGCATTTCGAGCCATCACATAATCACCCCGCTCGTGCAGCGCAACCATTGGCGCGTTCCAGGCTCCAGGATGATAAATACCAGAGGTTAACATTGAGTCTTCTTTCCAGCCATCAACGCCCCAGAGAGCCGTTTTATCGCGATACCATTGAACAGCAGCTTCGTTGCCTGCATCTAATAACTCAAAGTCTGTGTCCCACTGTGGAAAGATATTTGATGCACTTTCAAAATTAGAACCATCAGACTTTTTCGCAAAATAATTATGACTATTAGCCTGTGCGTGCTCAGGTGGTTCAACTAGCGGATCATAACAAGAGCCTTGACCACCATCAGTACTGCCACCAGAGAAATCATTTGAGCCTTTACATTCGGTGAAGTTAGTACGTAAACCAAACATGATCTTAGCGCCTTTGCTTCGCACTGAATCGATAATATCTGGTATGCCATCGCCGTTAGCATCAGGGAATTTAGTTAGATTAAAGCGACCAAAGCTCGTTGTTGTGCCGCCATCTTCCCAAAATCCAGAGCCAATAACAGCCCAACTTAATGGGTAGTCGTAATTATCAACAAAGTTGGTAATGCTTGCACCGACAGTACTCGCATCGGTAGCATACTTTTGAAATGGCCACGCCTCCCAACCAATACCAAACATGCCATAAAGCGGTTTAACATCAGCATATCCTGCGGTTTGCTTAGCTAATGAGAACGACTGATAAATGTCTTTTGTCGAGCCAAAGAAATAATAGAAATGTTTATTGGTGTTAACGTTATGGGTGCCCATCTCAGTGGCTGTATCATTGAGCGTAACTTTGTGGGGTACCGTAGAATTTTCTTCTGAGAGATGACGCTCGCCAACTTGCGAGATGGCAACTTGCGCAAAGGCGCTGTTTGGCGCAATAGCGAATGTTGAAATAAATCGGTCATGGCCGCCATCATTACCGATTGTCTTATCATTAAGGTTATTAAGATTACCAACTCGCCCGTCATCGCCTAAGCCATAAAATGGTCCAGTTACAGCCCCTAATCGCGCATAAATACTATGTGCACTGTTACTTACAGTTGGCTCTACACTTATTCGAACAGACTTACCCAGCGGGAATACTGTTACTAATGCCGTTGATTGATCTGAGAATGTAACATCAAACTGCACTTGTTCAGCGTTAGAGCTAGTCGCTTTATAAACCGCAGAAATGGCATTAGCGCCATTAAGCGTTAAACCAGAGATAGCGTGGCTTGGAGCAATCACGGAATTATCAATATGGTTAAATGAATATTTAAACTGATTAAGCATAATATTCATGTGGTAAGTGTCATCACTAATGGTAACGGTGCTGCCATTGTTCACAACGGACGCGGCCCATGTACTGCACGGTATTGCCATTAACATTAGGATCGATAGTTTCTTACATAGATGATTCTTTACAACATTTTTATTCTTCATAACATAACCTTTTATTATTTTGTTTTGGTATTGTCGTGACGATGGGTGAAAGTAAAAAAAATCCCTACTCATATCATAAGTAGGGATCGAGAGAGATAGATTAGAAGTTAGCTGATAAAGTCACCTTATAGCTGCGTCCAAACTCAACATTTCGCTGAATCGCTTCTTCAAACGCATTGAATTGTTCTTGACGGGTATCTAGTAAATTAGCCGCTTCAAAATTAATACTGATGTTCTCATTGATTTCCCAATTAGCCGTGGCAGACAGATCAGCGTAATCTTTAAAGTAAACCCCTGTACCTGTTGATGCTAAACCTTGTAAATATTTGTCGCGCCAGTTATAGGCTAATCTGAAACCCACACCATCTGTTTCGTAATAAGCAACAAAGTTAATGTTATTTTCTGATAAACCAGGCATTGGCAAACCATTGCCAGAAGAATCTTCAAATGGGGTCTCACTGTCGATAAACGAATAAGTTGCCATCACACCAGTACCTTCGATAAAATCTAAGGGTTGTTGGTAAAGTAACTCAAGGCCTTTAATTTTTCCGCCTTCGCCGTTAATTGGCTCTTCAACAAATACTTCCTGATCAAATCCAGGTAAATCACGGGCAGTAATTTCACTGATAATGAACGATTCGACATCTTTGAAGAATACACCCGCTGAGAGAATTGCTGATTCGTCAAAGTACCATTCTGCTGAGAAATCTAACTGGTTAATCACAAACGGGTTAAGCTCAGGGTTACCACCACTACCAGTGAAATCACCTTTTACTTGAACGCCACTATTTAGGTTGCCTGTGTTAGGGAATGTTAGCGTTTTTGCGCCGCCTAAGCGTAAAACTAGGTCGTCAGTTACGTCAAATTTAATAACCGCCGATGGTAAAAACTCAGTGTCATTAACCTTTACAACATAATCTGATTCGCTATTATCCGGCGAAACTAAAATTCCCTGCGACGTTAAATCACGGTTCACATAACGCACACCAAAATTACCAGAAATAGGAACATCGCCCCAATCGGAATCAAAATTAACTTGCGCATAAAGGGCTAAAATATCTTCTGATACAGTATAACCACGTGGTGCTTCATAACCTTCAGCACATTCAGCTTTTTGAGCGTCGTCGTAAAATTCGTTAAGTGTTTTACAGCCATCCCATGATTTGTCAGCAACTAGATAACTATTATTGATTGCCGGTGCATCGCCAGAGAAGAAGTCATTATTTGTGTGAAGCGTTGAAATATTTGGCAGGCCAGACAAAGGTAAGTTAGGACGAACATCACGATGCGTCGCTTTTTGCGTTGTCTCGGTTGAGTTATAACGCGTTCCTAAATCGACACTAGAGAAGAAATCATGATTAAAGTCTCTTGAAAAATCTAAGCGTGCTGCTTGATCTGATGTTTCCTGTACCGTTGTAAAATCAAAAATAATGGCAACATTTAAATCTTCAATTGCTGTTAAATCAGCATCACCAAAAGATAACGACGGCACATCACCAGCGGTCAGATCATAACTTACATCAACTTTTTCCGCAGTTTGATATCGTATAAAGTCTTGCGCCATAATCGAATCTGATTCAGTACTCGACAGTTCACCTGAAATAGTCCATACATCACCATACCAAGTGCCGCCAATCGCAGTACTGATAAATTTAGATTCAGCGTCAACATATTCAGTATTTGTTTGAACTGGACGATTAACGGTTGCTGCCGTTAAAACATTATTTTCAGAAATGGTCGCATTTTCATAACCACAACAGTTCCAAAAACCAGTCCAAAAGCGACTGCGATCAGATTCTACTTTTGAGTAAAAGCTATCAACATATAAGTCTAACTCGCTCGTTGGCTGCCATTGAATCATGCCGTTAACGCCAGTTTTATCACGTTTATCATTTATCTGCCAAAAACGCATATCACGGTTAACAAGTACATTCTCTGTCGTACCTACCGTATCAAAACCATATCCTGAAAAAGTATTTAACCCATCTTCTTGAAATTCACGATCAGAAGTTGAGATCGCTAGTTGGATCCCCAACGTGTCATCATTAAAGGTGTTAGAGTACAAACCAGATAGCTCAACCCCCGTATCATCTGACAATTCACCATATGCACCACTAATACTACCAACAATTTTTTGACCAGACTGATCAAGTGGCTTACGAGTCTTGATATTGACGACACCGCCCAATGCCCCTTCAATTTGACTCGCATTCGATAGTTTAGACACTTCTAGCCCTGACACTAAACTAGACGGAATCAATGAAAGTAAGCTGTAAGTTGAAGAGCCTAGAGTATCGGGCCCTTTGTCACCCCGTCCGCCCGCAGTCGTTACTTGACGCCCATTAACCAAAACAATATTTTGGGTTAAACCACGAATAGACACCGTGCTTCCTTCACCAATTCCTCGCTCTAATTGCACACCAGATACGCGCTGAAGAGATTCTGCAACATTGGCATCTGGAAGCTTTCCCATATCATCAGCTGAAATAGCATCAACAAACTGGGAATCACCGCGCTTAGCTGCGACGGCTTTAGTTAACTGGCTTCGAATACCCGTAACTTCAATTGTTTCTACTTTCTTCTTAGCTTCTTTCTTGGTTTCTGCTGCATAAACATTGGTAGTGCAGACCATAGATACAGCTAAGGCAACCATGCTTAAGTGGTGCTTGCCAGATACTTTATGTTTCATAAATTCCCCTAGTTTTATTATTGCAGAATAAATTAGTTCTATATTAGATACAAATTATTCCGTCTTTCTATTTATCTGCACAATAAATTACCAGCACAAATCTATTATAGCAACACTTTAACAATATAAAATATGGTCTATTTTTAACACGCACTCACAAAAATAGATAAAACAACTATTTTTCAATTACTTATTTAGTTCATAAAAAATACAACATAGAAATAACATGCGACTTAGAACAAATTATCAAAACAACTATCGTTGCTATAATAGACCCACTAATATTCAGTGGTATTAAATTTCAATGTTAAAAGGGAAGTTTTCGGAGTGTGAAGTAGCAAAGTTGCCCCTTACTGACTCGTTATAAAAAAATATAGCCAGCTATCATTAAGATGACTGATATCCAATTCACGAAAAATATTTTGGAATATTTGATGAGTGGAGTGCACTTTGTTCTCAACAAAAATTAACAAGAACAAAGCACAAAGATAAAATCTAGTTGATTATTGGTGCTTTAAGCAACGAGACGACTGTTGATTTTAACTAGCACCAATAATCAACTAATTTAGCGTAATGAACATTACTCATCATTAGATTGTTGCAGCTCCCACAAGGCAGCGTACTCACCAGTTAATGACAATAGCTGTTGATGTGTTCCTTGTTCAGCGATAACACCATCTTTCATTACAATAATATTATCAGCATCGACAATTGTGGACAGCCGATGAGCTATCACCAAGCTTGTATTATTGGCGGTGACGTCATTAATCGCTGCCATAATTTGTTGTTCGCTGTAGCTATCAAGCGAAGATGTGGCTTCGTCGAATACCAATACATGAGGGTTCTTCAAAATAGTTCGCGCAATGGCAACTCGCTGTTTTTCACCGCCAGATAATTTCAAGCCGCGCTCTCCCACGGTAGTTTGTTCTTTGTCGGGTAAACTACTAATAAACTCAGTTAAATGAGCGAGTTTGATGGCGTGAGCGACATCCTCATCGGTTGCATCAGGTCGTCCGTAGCGAATATTTTCAATCAGCGTTGTGTTAAATAACACGGTATCTTGTGGCACTATACCAATCGCTTGGCGCAATGAGTCCTGCGATACTTGTTTAATATCTTGTTCATCAAGGCTAATAACACCACCATTAACTTCATAGAAACGATAAAGCAGTTTTACCAAAGTCGATTTACCACTACCGCTTGCACCAACCACGGCTACTTTTTGTCCCCGTTCAATGTTAAAGCTGATGCCTTTAATAATTGGACGATCTTCGTGATAAGAAAAATGAACATCATTAAACTGCACAGTGCCTTTGGTGACATCAAGTGATTGGGCACTTGATACATCAACAATAGATGGCTTTTTATCAAGCAGGCCAAACATCTGCTCTATATTAGCCAGAGAGCCTTTAATTTCTCGATAAACAAACCCAAGAAAATTTAGTGGCATGAATATTTGCATGGTAAAAGCGTTGATTAAAACGAAATCACCAATGGTCATTATTCCTTGGCTTACCTGATAAGCCGCCATTCCCATCATTGATGTCATGGCAATGGCAATAATAAATGCTTGGCCGCCGTTAAGTGCAAAAAGCGATAATCTATTTTTACGTCTTGCCTGCTCCCACACTGCTAGTTGCTCATCATATGCATTCGCTTCATATCTTTCGTTGCCAAAATACTTAACCGTTTCGTAGTTAATGAGGCTATCAATAGCGCGGGTATTAGATGTGGAGTCCGCTGCGTTTGCTTCTCGAATAAACTTAGTTCGCCAATGGGTGGCCTTAACGGAATAACTGACATAGCTAACAACTGCTGTCGCAATAATCAGCGCGAAACTGTAGCCATAGTTGATGAGCAATATACCAATAACAAAACACAACTCAATCATAATGGGCACTATGTTAAACACCATAAAACGCATAACAAAGCTTATACCGGTAATGCCACGTTCCATGTCGCGAGCAACACCGCCTGTTTGACGGTTAAGGTGATAATTCAAATCAAGGCGGTGTAAATGATTGAAAACTTCAAGACCAATACGGCGCATAGCGCGCTCGGTGACTCGCCCAAATAATGTGTCGCGCAGCTCACCAAACAATACTGAACTTAGTCGTAGTGCACCATAGGCCAAGACTAACGCAATAGGCGCTGCGAGCATTTTTTGTTTACTATCAAGGTCATCAACAATATATTTCAGCACAAATGGCAAATAGACCGTGGCAACTTTTGCCATCACTAAACACAACACCGCCATTAAGACACGCCATTTATATTCGGCTAAATAAGGCGCAATACTTTTAAAAACGGCCCAATTAATGGTCTCTGGCACGTCAACTTGTTTCATTGAACGCATGAAATGCTTCCATTGTTGAAAAACAATTAGTTTACGCAGCTACCACCACACTGTCAGTACGATTTTTAATCACTGTTCAAATATATTCACACTCTTTAACAAAAAGTCTACAAAACAGTTAGCCAAAGGTGAGACATTCGGGACAAAGCTTGATAGCATCGAGACAGAAAAATTGGCACTAATAAGCCAATACAAGATAAAAAGGTTTAAGTATGAACGATAATAGAGAGCAATTTGGATCTCGACTTGGATTTATTTTAGCCGCTGCCGGCAGTGCAGTTGGCATTGGTAATTTAGTTGGATTTCCCGTTAACGCAGCCAAAAACGGCGGTGGTGCATTTTTAGTAATGTACGCCATCTTCGTCGTTGCCTTATGTCTACCTGTCATGATGGCAGAGTTAGCCATGGGACGAAGCAATCAAAAAGGTCCAGTAGGGGCATTCACAGGTCTTTCATCGTCAGAGAGTAAATGGCGTTTTGCCGGCATTCTGGGCGTATTAACGCCGTTTATGATTGGTATTTTCTATACCGTGATTAGTGTTTGGATCCTTGGCTATCTATTTATGGCCGCCACTGGCGATCTTGCGCATCTAGCTGCCGATGGCACCTTTGGTAGCTTCGTCAGTAGTTACTACATCTTTGCAGCCATGATTGGTGTTGTGGCCATTATTTACTTTATCTTAAAAATGGGCGTTCAAGACGGTATCGAGAAAGTATCGAAAATACTCATGCCAGCCTTATTCTTTATGCTAATTGGTTTAGTTATTTTTGTATTAACGCTCGATAATGCAGCTGCTGGTGTTGAATTTTATGTCATTCCTGATTTCACTAAGATTAGCGCGTCAGTGATTAATGGCGCGTTATCTCAAGCCTTCTTCTCGCTGTCACTGGGTATGGGTATTTTGATTACCTATGGCTCATATTTAAGTCGTAAAACCAACATTGTTAGCTCTGCTAAGATGGTTGCAGTTGCTGATACGTCAGTGGCATTTATTGCAGGTTTAATGGTGATGCCAGCCATTTTCTCATTTAACCCATCAGTTAATCCAGGTGAGTTGAGTGATTCTTCTGTTGGTTTGATTTTTGTATTGTTACCTAAAATCTTCCTAGCGCTACAAGCATCAATCGGCTTTATTGGCGCAAGCATTGTTGCGACATTATTCTTCTTATTAGTGTTCTTTGCTGCTATTACCTCACTGGTTTCAATCATTGAAGTACCTGTGTCTTACCTAATGGATGAGAAGAAACAAACACGTAAAAAAGCACTTTCAACCATTGGACTATTCGGCGGTGTGTTAACTATTCTCGCTAGTTTATCACTAGGTATGGTTGGTTTCTTAACAGAGATGGTAACTTACGGTAGTGGCGTTAAATCGTTCTTCGATATTATCATCGATATTTTCTACGAAACAATCTTGCCACTTAATGGTTTATTAGTGTGTTTATTCGTTAGCTATCGCTGGAAAAAGCATAACCTCAATAAAGAACTCAGCGTTGGTGATGACAGCTTCGAAGGCTCTTTAATGAAAAAGTACGTTAACTTTTCGTTAGGCACCTTTATTCCAGTTATCTTGTTGGTCATTTTCTTAAATACCGTTGCTGATAAGTTCTTCGCTCATTCGTTGTTTGGTTTCTAAACTTCTAACAATAACAATAAATAAAAAGGTTGCTGCGGCAACCTTTTTTGTATTTTAACAGTAGAGAAAAATATTCGACTAAGTAGCAATAAGATATTCATTGCAGCATTACTATTTCGAAGATAGAGTATGTAAGCATAATTAAATCAAGGAGCTAGCTAATGCTAAATAGATTTCTTAAAATTTTTGCGTGTTCTTCAATCGCCTTTTCATTATCAGCTCATTGTGACACTTTTAATGTGGGCTTATTAAAATCTGGGCATCCCCCTTTTTCATTTCCAGCATCTCACCATCAAAAGGGTATTTACGTCGATATATTACAGCAGATTACCCTAATTACTGGCGACAAATTCATTATCAATTATTATCCTAATAAGCGATTGATAAAGTCATTTAATGACGGTTTAATTCACATTGAACCAGGCGTCAGTCCACTATGGCGCACCCAATGGAAAGATATCTCACGTTATAGTATTGCGTTTACACAGTACACTGATGTAACTGTTTTTAGAAAAAATGAACTATTTAAAATTAACAGTGCAGCTGACTTAATGGATAAAGGCGTGGCGACAGTAAAAAGCTATTATTATCCTGGGTTTCAAAATGCGTTTAATAGTGGAAAAATAAAGCGATACAGCTTAAATCATGAACTGCAATTACTGAAGTTTTTATCAAAGAAACAACGAGGTGCAGACGTCGGGTTTATCAATGAGTATGTATTAATGTATTACATCAAAAAAGAAGGTTTTTCATTTGATATAGGTAACTCGATTGGCAATGTACCAATTATGTTTCGGTTTCATGTAGACAACTCTTCATCAATTAATCGCTTTAATAAAGCGCTAGAAACTTTGATTAATAACGGCTCAGTCTCTGCTATCATTGAAAAATACAAGCGCTAATAAAATTAATATATATTATTTAAGATCTGTGGAAATTTTGATTTTTTTGCAGCAATTTGTTTTTCCTACATAACAGAACATGTGTGGTATAGCAGGCATTGTTTTAGGTATTGCTAAATCAATTCTAAATCGCGACAAGATACGGTGAATACTTGTTATCAATTACAACGAGATATTTTTTTCCGTCCACCATCTTATACATAACAAGCTTGAAGTTAATAATTTCGACGGGCTTTTACTTCCCAGGAGGCACAACAAACCAGCTAGAGAGTATCTAGAATAAGGTTTTCTACAAGCATCAGTCGTTGAATTCTTTGCGGCTAACAAACCTGTTTCTACAATTTGTCATGGCACTATTGTTACAGTTAGAAGCATTCCCCCTAAGTCAAATCAATCCGTATTATACGATTATCAAACAACGGCATTATAAAAATAGCAAGCATTAGCAGGATGCAACTTAATTCGATGATGGTTCGATGATTTTTACTTAACTTACCGTGAAATAACCGTTAAAGCGGGAGTTGAATCGATACTCCTAGTCAATTACACCGTGGTTTTACGTGCAAGATACAAACTTTACATCAGCACGATGGCCAGATAATTTACACTACTTTTCAAATGCACTCATTACGTTAGTTAAGAATAATTAGCCCGCCTGCTTGCTTTCATTAAATTATCAAGCCGCTGTTGAGATCTCTTAACATTTTGCATATCAGCCGCTTCAATCATCTCACACTCATCGTGAATCATCTCTGTGATTAAGCTAGGATAATGGCGGCAGTCTTCTGGCCGATCAAGATAAATACTACAGCTATATTTTCTCGACACACCGTCTTGTTCGATAGAAATAATTTCTAAAAATGGGCACTGTTTCAGTTTGCTCCCAGTGGCCGGATCAAACCAAATTTCGTCATCCTTTACATATGCATAGATTTCTGGGTTAAATATTTCCCATAGTGCTATTTCATCAGCAGTCGCCGACAACGCACCATCGCCATATTTTATGCAACATTTCCCGCATTGGTTACAGTCTTTCATTACACACCATTAATCATTCCGCTATTATGAAGAATAATATCATTGGTGAGTACAACAATAATACTGACAAAATGAGTTTATCTGCCCAATATAATATTAAAAATTTATGACAATCGAAATAAGCGCTATGCGCCAATTCGCAACTCAATTATTATAAACGCCTGTTGATATTTGGTTTCATATTATATTCAATCGACAACCTTCAAAACCCCTTAACACGCTTAAAAAGATAGTTCAGTTATGCTTGATGTTATAAAACAGTTTTTCATTTTAGGTCTGATGAGTTTTGGTGGCCCCGCTGCTCACATTGGCTATTTTCATAAACAATTCGTTGGGCAGTTAAAGTGGCTGTCTGAAGAAGAATTCGTAAGTATTGTCGCCATTAGTCACCTTTTGCCAGGGCCTGGTTCAAGTCAGGTAGGTTTTGCAATAGGCTACCACCGTGCAGGCTGGCTTGGTGGATTGAGTGCCTTCATCGGCTTTACCTTACCATCCTTTGCGCTAATGATTGCTTTTGCTTATTTTGGCAATATTTTTCACGACAACTCTATTCTGGAAAATATAATTCATGGCTTAAAATTATTAGCCGTTATTGTCGTCGCTGATGCTGTCTTTGGCATGTTCAGTAATTTTTGTAAAAACAAGCTCACTCAAGCCTTATGTATCCTAACCGCTGTTTCAATTTTACTATTCCAGTCGATAGCGGTTCAGATGATAGCTATTGTTGTGGCAGGCGCTCTAGGTTACAAATTCTTATCAACACCTAAGCGCTCAAATACAAGCAGCACACCACTGAGCCTTAACAAACCAATATTCGTGATATCTATCATTTTGTTTGGCGCAAGTTTCATTGCATATGAACACGATTTACTAAGTGTCTTTTTCAGCTACTTTCAAGCAGGAAGCTTAGTGTATGGCGGTGGCCATGTCGTGTTGCCATTATTACAAAACATCACAAGTGACACCTTAAGTCATGACACCTTTTTAACAGGTTATGCCTTAGCACAAGGTGTGCCGGGTCCTATGTTTACACTAGCCACGTTTCTTGGCTATAACACACATGCCGATACGCCGTTACTTGGCGCAACACTCGCCACCTTAGGAATATTTTTGCCGGGATTTTTATTGTTAACCTGCTTTAAATCAAGCTGGAGCGCTGTATCGAGCAATCCAACATTAAAAGGAATTACCGCCGGTATTAATGCGAGCGTCGTTGGGCTGTTAATTGCTGCACTTTATCAACCTATTTTCACCAGTGCGGTCATTAATGCTTCAGATTTTGTCGTCGTATTAATTGGATTACTTGCCCTTAAATCACAAAAGCTGTCTATCTTAAAACTAATTTTCGTGGTGTTATTATGCAACTTTTTGCTAATGCAATTTACTTTTTAAGTACTCTATAACCTGTTATTATCGTTGCCCTCGCCTAACACATGGTGAGGTGCAATTATGATTTGAAGTGAGTACTTTCCATGACTACCACCATTGAAGACACTGCCAAGGCGCTAAAAGAACTTGGACATCCAATTCGATTAACTATATTTAAACGCTTGGTAAAATCGGGAATTCAAGGATTAGCAGTGGGGCAACTCCAAAAAGAACTTCAAATTCCCAACTCAACGTTATCTCACCATATATCGAGTCTCGCTTCGGCGTCACTTATTCGTCAGCGCCGTGAAGGAACCACGCTTTATTGTGTCGTTGAATACGATCGTTTTATGCAAGTAATCAGTTTTTTGCAAGATGAATGTTGTATCGAATCACCTTCTCCAATTAGCTAAGATCAGTGACTTAACTGTTTAATCAGTATTCAACTCACATTATTAGCACGCTATTTCCATAAACATAGAAATAAGAATTGATCTTTTTACAGATCCTCATTATATTTCATAAAAAACTATTTCGGTACTTTTAGAAATACAATTTTACAATAGGAATCCAATCATGAATATCACACAAGAAATGATAGAAAACACCCTCGGGATGTTTGCATTCTTAGCAGTAGAACTCACCATTCTATTTTTAGTTATTAGCTACCTAGTTGGCGTATTACAACTGTATATACCGCCACAAAAAATCCAACGTATCCTCAGTGATAAAAACGGTAAAGGCTATATCATTGCCGGTTTTCTTGGTGCGATAACGCCGTTTTGCTCGTGTTCAACCATTCCTTTTTTAAAAGGGCTGTTAAGGGCTAAAGCAGGATTTGGCACCATGATGGTATTTTTATTCGCCAGTCCATTACTCAATCCGATTATCATCGGTCTCTTTGCTGTGACATTCGGACTTGAAGTCACCCTGTTTTATTTTGTGATGGCAATGGGGGTCTCTATTATTGCGGGGTTTGTTTTGGAAAAACTCGGGTTTGAAAAATATGTTAAAGAAGAGGCTTATGCCGAGCCACAATCAACTGGCTGTGGCACGGGATGTGGCGGCGCTGTTAAGCCGGAAAGCAAGTGGCTAAAAATATGGCGTAGTACTTGGACGGACTTTGTTAAAGTATTGCCGTACCTTATTGGCGGTATTGCGCTAGGCTCAATGATTTACGGCTTTATGCCAACAGAGTTTGTTGCCCAAGTTGCTAGTGAAGACAACCCTTTAGCAATCCCGATTGCGGCAGTTATTGGTATTCCGTTATATATCCGCGCTGAAGCTGTTATTCCTCTAAGTGCAGCACTAGCCGCTAAAGGCATGGGACTCGGGGCGGTAATGGCTTTGATCATAGGAAGTGCAGGAGCGAGTTTGACAGAGGTCATTTTGTTAAAATCAATCTTTAAAAACAAAATGATTGCAGCGTTTCTTTTCGTTATTTTATCAATGGCAATCGGCGCAGGCTTTTTGTATAGCGTTATTTTCTAAACACAGTAAATGATGTGCTAAGTAGTGATGATTTACTTTTAGCACATCATTTTATTTTGTGTTCAGCTTACTTGAGTTTATAAACCACATTAATAGTTTTACGTAGCTCAATCGTTTCTGGTGCGAACATGTTGTAGTTGCCGCCACGATCAGACATTTTCATAGCTTCAAATCGTCCCATGTTCTCTTGGCGTAAGCCAAATCGTGCAAAAAATTCATTGAAGCTGCTGTCTTGGGTTGCCGCAAATACATTGCCTAACTTGGCATCTAATCCTGCCGCTAAGTCTTGCGCTTTTTGTTTAGCGTCTTTACCTGCTTTCCTCACAAGCGCCTGTATTAACGATTGGCGGTTAGATACATCAAAATTGATGGTGACATTATTGACGTTTTTCATCGCAATTAATTTATCCATCACCAATGAATAATGCTCAATATTACGCAAGGTTACTTCAAAACGCTGGTTAACTTCATAGCCAGAGATCTTGCCTTGGCCATAACCATTGGTACGTTCACGCTGAATCTGTTTGTTGAGATTATAGGATTTTATATCGTTTCTTTTCACATCTAGCTCATTTAATAGTTTTACTATTTCTCTGCCACGTAAACCAACGGTAAATAATGCCTGTTCAGGATCTTTATCAAATGCCATTAAATTTAAATGGATAGTTGCCATATCGGGTGCAACTTTAGTTTTTGCCTCTCCAGTGACTAAAACAAATGGAAAATCAGGTAAGTTACTCGCCTGCGCGTATTGAGACACAAAAAATAACGACGATATGAACATGGTCGTTGCAGTTAAAAATTTAATCATTAGAATCCTTTATTACAAAATTAAACGAACGCCAAGGCACTGTAGCGCCTTAAAACTGAATAGAAACTTGATGGACTTTAGCTGTTTTTAATTCCTAAAACTACAAAGATTACATTTAGCAACAATTGCTCAGCGGCACAATGATTGCAATTATCGCTGTTGGCTCATATAGTAGATTTCAGCACAAACATTGCCTATAAATTGAGCGCCCAATAAAAATAATAGCAGGGACAGTTATGAGTAATCGATTTCAAGATATTGTCAGCCAATGGCACCAACAAAAAGACGATGTGGACTGGGTATTAGCAACCATCGTTCAAACGAAAGGATCCTCGTACCGAAAAGCCGGCGCGCACATGATGATCAATAGCCTTGGTCAAAGCTTTGGCATGCTGTCTGGTGGGTGTCTTGAGGCTGATTTAAAGCGCCAAGCACGCAAGTGTTGGATCACTAATCAATCGCAAATTGTTTGCTATGACATGAGTGATGAAAGTGACATTGCGTGGCAGCTGGGTATTGGCTGTGGCGGCATGGTGCGCGTATTTATTCAGCCGATAAATCAAGCCAATAGTTACCACCATCTACACCTTGTTTATCAGGCATTTATTGATAACCAATCGATAGACTATCAGCTCATTGTTAACGACGTTGATGCGCTTAATCAGTGTGTATTCACCGCAACAAATCTTGATAAATCCAGTTCCTTTGATGAAACAACGCAATGCTTCACAAGTCATCTAAAAAGTAAGCCAAATATTGTAATCTTTGGTGGTGGTATTGATACCTTGCCATTAGTTTCATTAATGAAAACAATGGCATGGAATATCACACTAATTGATGCGCGTAGTAACTATGCACGGCCATCAGTATTTAAAAGCGCCGATACGATTATTAATCAATCATATCAGTCGCTTACAAAACATCCCGCGTTGATTAATTGTAACGCAATTGTCATTATGCATCACAATATTGAATACGATGCACAAGCGATAAAACTGGCTCAATCTAGCCCTGCATCCTATGTTGGATTATTAGGGCCAACGCATCGCACAGAGCGCGTTTTCGAACAAAAGTGTTTAGGCGATATTTCATTGCGCTGCCCGTTAACCAATCCAATTGGATTAGCGCTAGGTGGTGATCTACCAGAAACCATTGCCCTCTCCATTGTCAGCGAAATTCAAGCGCACTTATCGCAAGCTTCTGCGACACCTTTAAGTACATTTGAGCCTTGTGCAAATGAGGTCAATCATGCCTCTTAACGCCATCATTTTAGCAGCAGGAAAAAGCACTCGTTTTAACGGTATCAAGCAACTTGCTAACCTCAACGGCGACAGCCTTGTGAATCATACGATTAGTCAAGTTGATTGCCCGACAATCAACCACGTGTATATAACACTTGGTGCCCATAGTTGCCGCGTCATGTCGCAACTTCCCGAACATGTCAGCCCTATCATCAGTCAAAACTGGGAGCTGGGAATGGGGCACAGTCTGGCGGATTCCGTTAATGAATTATCACTATCAAGTGGTCGTTTACTGGTGTGCCTAGCCGATCAGGTAGCCGTTTCACCAAACCATTATCGCCAGCTTACAGAGCTAAGTCGTCAGCACCCTGATGCCATTATTGCCTCTTGTGTCAACGATCGCGCCTGCGTGCCAGCGATCTTTCCAAGACGTTTCTTTACACCGTTATCCCAACTTCAAGGGGACCAAGGAGCCAAAGAAATTCTCAAACAACACGCTGCTGATGTGGTAACCGTAAATTGCCCCTGTGCTCAGCAAGATATTGATACCAATGAAGATCTCTTTATGTATCAGCAACATCAACTTTAACTAATTTCTGAAAAAGAAAGGTAAATCTATGATAACGCTTAATATTAATAATAACGACGTAGCTATCGATGCCCCACCAGAAATGCCTTTGTTGTACGCCCTGCGCGATATAGCACAAATGACCGGCACTAAATTTGGCTGTGGCCAAGGTTTATGTGGTGCCTGCACAGTTCATCTAAATGGTCAGCCAATTCGCTCGTGTGTCACGCCAATTGCCGCCATTGGTGAGCAAAAAATCACAACGATTGAAGGGCTAGCTGATACGGCTCAGCACCACGTTCAAATTGCATGGCGCGAATATAAAGTACCACAGTGTGGATATTGCCAAAGTGGTCAACAAATGAGTGCTGCTGCGTTACTGGCACAAAATAATTCACCAAGTGACGAGCAAATCGATCAACACATGCAGGGTAATATTTGCCGCTGTGGTACTTATAAACGAATCAAAGCCGCTATCAAACAAGCGGGTAACGCGATTGCGCAAGAAGCGACAACCCAAGGAGCTCAATCATGAATTCAACCATTGAGCTCAATCGCGATGACAATGTCGAAAATGTCAGTCGTCGCCGTTTTATTCAAGGACTAGGATTAGGCTCTAGCGCCTTTGTGCTTGGCGTTGCCATTCCGCTCTCGTCAAATGCAGCGTCAATGACAACATCAGCAAAAGATGGCCAGTTGCCACTCAATTTCTTTGTTAGTTTAGATAAGCTAGGCGCCATCACTATTGTTTGTCATCGCAGTGAAATGGGGCAAGGGATCCGTACTTCAGTGCCGCAAATAATTGCCGATGAAATGTGTGCAGACTGGAATAATGTAACAGTGGTTCAAGCGCCTGCCGATCGTGAAAAATACGGTTCACAAGGTACAGCGGGATCCGCGTCGATTCGCAGCCACTTTAAAACAATCCGAACTATTGGCGCCACTGCTCGTCACATGCTTGAACAAGCTGCCGCTAACGTGTGGTCTGTCGATAAATCAGTCGTTAATGCCGACAACGGATTTGTTATTAACACGACGAATGGCAAAAAGTTAAGCTTTGGTGAGTTAGCGAGTATCGCCGCAAAAATCACAGCGCCTGACAAAGTTTCGCTAAAATCTGTCAGTGACTTTTCACTCATTGGCCGTGATGTGAAACTCAGTGATCTTGATAATATCGTTGCTGGTAAAGCGGTATACGCTCAAGATATTCAACTCCCTAATATGTTGATTGCTAGCATTACGCGCCCTCCTGTCGTTGGCGCAACAATCAAATCACTTGATGACAAAGCAGCGCGTAAAGTCGCAGGCGTAGTTGATGTTATTCGATTAAAGCCCCGTAGTTTTCCTGTTAATGTGAATCCATTAGGCGGCGTTGCTATTGTTGCAACAAATACTTGGGCAGCGCTTGAAGGACGTAAAAAACTGATTATTGAATGGGATCGTGGTGTTAAGGGTAATCACAACAGTGAAGCCTTTAAAAAAGAGCTCGCCAATGCCGTTAAAAATAAAGGAAATATTATTCGTCAGCGCGGGGATGTTTATCAACATGTCTATGATGAAAATGCATTAGAAGCTACTTACACAGTGCCGTACTTGCACCACGCATCAATGGAAACGCCAGCGGCAACCGCTGTAGTTGATGGTGACAAATGCGAAATTTGGGCAGGCACCCAAAATCCACAATGGGCGCAAAGCCAAGCGGCAGGTGAATTGGGTTTACCGCCGGAGAAAATGAGTAATATAACCCTCAATGTTACGCTAATGGGCGGCGCATTTGGGCGTAAATCGAAAGGCGATTTTGTCGTTGAAGCCGTTGAATTAGCCAAGGCTACCAAGCGTCCAGTGAAAGTTGTTTGGAGCCGTGAAGATGATGTAAAACATGGTTTTTATCATTCCATTGCCGCTAATTATCACAAGGCACAAATCAACAAAGACAAATCTGTCGATTATTGGATTGGCCGCAATGCCTATCCGCCGATAGGCTGGTTATTCAATGATAAAACCAAAACGCCAAGTGATAGCCAATTGTCGTTAGGTTTTGCTGACTTACCCTTTAATATTGATAACTTAAGCTGTGAAAACCACGAAGTAGAATCATACGTTAGACCCGGTTGGCTTCGTTCTGTTGCCTGTATTAATAACGGGTTTGCATTAGGTTCTTTTGTGGACGAGTTAGCTGACAAGGCCAAAACCCCAACGCGCCAGATGTGGCTGAACTTATTAGGTAAAGACAATTTTATCGATCCACGTGAAGATGGCTTTGATAAATGGTCAAACTACGGCATGGTCAATGAAAAAGACCATAGAATAAGCACTAAGCGAATTAAAAACCTTATCAATCTCGTTAGCGACAAAGCGAATATCGACGAAAAGCTACCGAGTAATGAAGGTTGGGGAATCAGCTTTTTACGCAGTTTTGGCAGTTATG